>JBHHXS010000294.1:0-4474 GCA_046757145.1 Phycisphaerae bacterium
CAGCCTCTGCGATCGTGCCTGCGTCCACCGGCTTGACTTCCCAAAGGTACCACGGCATGGCTCCTTCGTTCTGTTCATTTGCCTTCAGTGGTCTTGACTCCCCGACAACCATTTCCTCGGGGCAGGACGGTTCGACGGAAATACCTGTGCACCCGCCTGGGACAAGAAACCCAAGTGCTACGAACAGTGAAGCGGGCGCACGAAACAACGGTCGCCGTACGCCCGGCGCCGCGAACCCGCACCCCGCACCGCCAGATTCAATCGCCATCATCTGCACGTCCTACTGTAACTGTAACGACACCGCACGAGCCTACGACCGGGCCCAGCCGTCCAGTCCCGCCGACAGGCTGCCCACCCATAGATATTATAGCCGATCCTCGCGCCAACGGCTTCGACGGGCGACATCGCGCGGCAGTTTACTCCAACCTTTACTCCACCCGACTTCGCAGCCCCAGGGCACGACGCCCGCCGAGCGCAAACGGCACGCGCGAACACCGCGATAGGAAGAGTTCACTATCTTCATCTGTGCTGCATCCGCCCCGCGCCCAGTTGATGTTGGTGCTGCTGCTCTGTCTACGCTCATGTTTATCGGAGCCATAATGCCGATCACTTTGGTCGTTGGCGCGCGAAGCCGGTACATCTGCTCTTTGGTATACCGGACTACACATCCTACAGGATGAAGCGGCTGAGATCGGCGTCCTGCATGAGGTCACCCAGCCGCGCGTTGACGAATGGTACATCGATGCAGACCGTCTGGCCGGCACGGTCCGGTGCCTCGAAGCTAAGCTCTTCGACGACCCGTTCCACAACGGTCATTAGCCTTCGCGCTCCGATGTTCTCGGTGGCCTGGTTGACCCGGCATGCAATGTCGGCCAACGTCACTATCGCGTCCTCTGTGAATTCGAGTTTCAGGCCCTCAGTGCCCAACAGTGCAATCTGTTGCTTGGTAAGCGCGTTTTCCGGTTCGGTGAGGATGCGGACAAAGTCGTCTCGTGTCAGATCGGTCAGCTCGACACGAATCGGCAGGCGACCTTGCAGCTCCGGCATCAGGTCGCTCGGTTTGCTGCCGTGAAACGCACCGGCGGCGATGAACAGAATGTGATCGGTCCTCACCGGTCCGTACCTGGTGCTGACCGTACAACCCTCGACAATGGGAAGCAGGTCTCTTTGCACGCCTTGGCGCGATATGTCCGGACCGTGGCTATGCGAAGGTGCCGCCAGCTTGTCCAGCTCGTCGAGGAAGACTATGCCGGACTCCGCGGTCCGCCGAAGCGCCATCTCGGTGACTTTATCACGGTCGATCAGTTTATCGCACTGTTGCGGGAAGATGATTCGCTGAGCCTCGTGAACGGGAACTGATCGTCTTTTGGATTCGGAGGGTATTATCCGGTCCAGCAACGACTGCATGTCCGGGTCAAGGTGATCCATCCCGATCGAGGTCATGATCCCCACGGGGACTGATTTGGCCTCCGTCTGCAGCTCAACAATGCGATCTCGCAGCTCGCCGGCACGCAACTATGCCCTCAACTTCTCGCGGCTGCGATGGCGACGCTGGGCCGTTTCGCTTGCTGCATCGCTGTCCTCACGGTCGAACTCGGTTGGAGGCATCAGGATGTCGATTAGCTTCTCTTCGGTCAGTCGCTCGGCCTCAGCCCGCACCACCTCGGTCTGCTCCTCGCGCACCATGTGAATCGCCAGGTCCACCAGGTCGCGTATCATGCTTTCAACGTCGCGGCCGTGGTAGCCGACCTCGGTGTACTTGGTCGCCTCAACCTTGATGAACGGAGCGTTCACAAGATTCGCCAGTCGGCGGGCGATCTCCGTCTTCCCCACACCTGTCGGGCCGATGAGTATCATGTTGCTCGGGCCGACTTCCTCACGGAGAATGTCCGGCAGCTGCTGGCGTCGCCAGCGGTTCCTGATGGCCACGGCGGCGGCGCGTTTGGCGGCCTGCTGGCCTATTATGTGTCGATCAAGCGCCTCAACGATCTTCTTCGGAGTCAGGTTTTGCATGCAAGTGTTTCGACCACGATGTCGTGGTTGGTATAGACGCATATGTCCGCCGCTATACCCAGCGCGTGCTCGACAATGCTATCTGCCGGCTGTTCCGTATTCCTCAGCAGCGCGCGTGCAGCCGCAACCGCATAGTTCCCGCCCGAGCCGATCCCGATTACGCCGTCCGTCGGCTCGATCACGTCGCCCGATCCGCCGATCATCAGGCTGGCCTGATCCGACACCGCGACTATCATCGATTGGAGTCGACGCAGCGCCCTGTCGGTCCGCCACTCCTTGGCAAGCTCGATGGCTGCGCGCCGGAGGTTGGCTTTGTGCTGCTCGAGCTTACCTTCAAACCGGTCCAGCAGAGCGAAGGCATCAGCCGCAGAGCCTGCGAACCCACACAGCACGGCCCCGTCGGCGAGCGAGCGTATCTTCCGAGCGTCGTGCTTGACGGTCGTTTCACCGAGGCTGACCTGCCCGTCTCCCCCGATGGCAACAGTACCTCCCCGGCGCACCGTGAGTATCGTTGTCGCGCGTATCGCCTGGCGAGTCATTTCGGTGAGTCTCCTGTGCGTCTCCATCGCGGGACCGACGGTACAACATTGTGGCTTTTCTTGCAACGTGCACCGGGTACGATGTGCTGACCGCGTCCGCGCAGGTAGCTGAGAACACCCTAGCGGGCGTCGCCTTATGCAGAGCTCTAACTCATGATAGCCGACCCACATTGCGCTGTGCGGCGCGTATACAGGCCACCCCGAGGTCCGGCGCGCGCCCTGACGGCGACGTGCGCCTGTGTTGCAGCGTGCTTGCCCGCCTGTCATGAACCAGCTTCCGCGCCGCCGCCGGACAATTCATCCCACGCGGGCGAGGCTGAAGAGCCGACGGCACCTGGTGGGCGAACGAGTGAGCTGCCCAACAGGGTCAACATAGCGTTCCCTGGTGAGACTCCCGATCGCTGGCTTGTCGTCGAAAGGGTGGATGACGGCGCCGCGGGCGCGTGGGCCACCGGGTCATTTGACCGTGAGAGGAACAAGCTGAGCATCCGCACACACGACGTGCGACAGTTCGCTGTAGACCTCAGCCGCATTCCGATCCGTTGGGATAAGCTGGTCATAGTGAGTATCGACGGCAAGAACAGCGAGCTGGTTCGTCGCGAACACCCGGTTTTGCATTTTCTTCATGACAAATACGGCTGGCGTGTCATTGAGCAGTAGAAGTGGTGCCGAGGGCCGGGTGATCGCGAAGCGCTACAAGTCACTGGACGCGATCCGAGGCCACCGATCCTGGCCCAAAGCGCACATGCAGCGTTGATGCACCAGTCGCTTGCTCTGCCGGTTCGGATGGATGGCGGCTAGTAGCGCACCGTCGCGTAGTCCACGTCCGGCTCGACGCGGCCAGTCTGAGAGGCTTTTGACGTTTCTTCTGCTTGCCAGCAGTCGAGCTCGTTGCGTACGACCGAGAGCAGATCCTGCACGTCGCCGAATGTTGCGTCCCACGCTGACGTTATCTCGTTAGCGACGGCTTCAGCGACCTCGACGCGGGCTGCCATCGTTGGCCTTGGCGCCTCGGCCTCGGATGTCCTCCTAGCCGCAGAGTGCGCCCGCTTCGCCTGAACGCTCGGTCCAGGCACAACTTTTTTGGGGGTAGCAACCACGCGAGCACGCTCTTTCGATGAATCAAGCGTGACAACCGTCGTGATCTCCGGGACAACCGGCTCCGTATCGCCCACGGCGCCTGCCGGTCGGTCGGACCGTCCGCGCTCTTGAACCGGAGCCCCGGCATTCGCTGTCTGCTGAACTCCAACTTGCCCCAGCAGTGCGGCGTGGACGGGATCCACGGGAGGCACCGGCACATCGAGCTCGCCCTCGCCGTCATCGGCGGGCTTCGTCTGGTCATCCGCGTCAAGATCACGATCTGTTGTGCCGACGGATGCATCGTCGCTGTGTGGCGTTACGACCAACGCCTCTCTGACCCGCTCAACGGGTTTGGAGGCATCGGCCAAATCCGCAAGGATTTCCTCCCAACACGTGATTTCCTGGCGAACCTGGGTCAGGTTCATCTCGAGCTGCTTCATGGTATTGAACCGGCTGTTCTTGGCCTCATGCTCCGTCGTCTGTGCCCGTGGCAATGAAGCAGCCGTGCTGCTGGGTTCCGGAGCGTCCTGCGCAACGGGTGCCGGCAAGCGTGATGCGTCGGCCTGCGGCGGAGCCGAGGTATCAGAATCTCGCACGCCCTCCTCAAGCGGTGCCGCAGGCGGCGGCACGAGCGGTGTCACGACATCCGGTTTGACCGTGGGCGTCGGCTCGATCGCGCTCTCCCTGGCCTCCATACCGGGCACTTCGACTTCGACACCGGGCGGAGCCATCAGGTCGGGGCAGGGCTCCTCAACGATTATGGCCTCGCCTAGGGCTTCGCGTTGAGCTCCAACGCTCTGCGGTAGCACCCACATGTCACTTGCCCGACACGGTCCGATGTA
>JBHHXS010000295.1:0-4461 GCA_046757145.1 Phycisphaerae bacterium
ACTGGATCGCTTCGTACGCCGCGCTCAACCGGTCCAGCGCGTCCTGCCGGATGCGTCGCTCGTCGCTGCCTCGATCGCCCCGTACTGCGCAGGATGTGGGGCACACACAAACGTGTATTGTTGAAGCTTGGCCATTTCCGTAATCACCTCGCCAGGGCCCGCAGCGTAGCCTATTCGAAGTCCGGTCATCGCATACGTTTTGCTGTACCCGCGCAGCAGCAGCGTTCGCTCGGGGGCAAAGGGCACCGGGCTGGGGCTTCGCCCGTCATACGTCAAAACGCAATAGATCTCATCGCTTATAATTAGGAGGTCGTTGCGTCTGGCAATCTCCGCGACGCTGCGCACATCGTTCTCAGAGTAGACGATCCCGGTCGGGTTACCGGGCGAGGACAGAATGATCAGCTTGGTCTTTGCGGTCACCGCTGCTTCGAAACGCTCGGGATGGAGTTGGAAATCGTCGTACAGATCCACCAGTACCGGAACCCCCCCGACCAGACGCACAAGGTGTACGTAGGAGACGAAATAGGGATCGCCGATGAGCACCTCTTCTCCCGGGTTGACGCACGCCAGCAACGCCAGGAAGAGCCCGCCCGAAACCCCCGAGGTCACAAAGACGTCAGGCTCCCACCGGAATTCCGTTTTAAGCTGGTCGGAAATGAGCTCACGCAGTTGGGCGAGTCCGCGCGTTTGTGTGTACCCGTTATGGTCTGCCTCAACCGCATCAATCACCGCCTGCTTGATGTTCCGGGGAACTGCGAAGTCGGGTTGCCCGATGGACAGGTCGATCGGGTCCTTGAGAGTCGCTGCGAGGTCAAACGCTCGCCTGATGCCGGACGAGCCTACGCCCTTGACACGCTCCGCGACGAAGTCCCGTCCGTTCATGACATCCTGTTAGGGCTGCGGCTCGGCGCTGGTCTTTTCGGCATCGGCAGTGGTCCCCTTCTTTGCGGCCCTAGCCTTCTTGCCCACCGCTGCTTTGCGGTGCGCCACCTTGGGCAGACCTATAGCTGTGGACTCTGGTGTCCACTGGCCGGTCTGCTGCAGAATGTCGATCCGTTCGGCGCGGGTAAGCACGTTGCGGTGCCTCTGGAGCAAGTTCTTCGATTTGAGCGATTTGTCCCTAGACATGTACGGTTTACTCCTCTACCACGCGTCGCCCGCAAGCGTTTTGAAGTAGCCTTTCAGGCGATACCCGCCGCCCGACGCGAAAAACTGCGAGCCGATGTTATGCTCCATCTCGAGCAGCCTCTGGGCCGATTCACGTTGCTGCGGATCGCTGCGATCGTACCCCTGCTTTGTGATCAACTGTATGCCGCCGTTGGGCATCCCTACAAGTGCCGTCTCTATCCCATGTTGCGAGAGGTATGCGTGCGCTCGCAACGCATCCTCGCGTCGCCCGGAGGCGAACTCCTGCGCCACAATGTACGTGTATCCTCGAATCCATTCGGCTCGCTGCGCCTGCGGTGCCCTGGTGTCAGTGCCCCCGGGAGCTCCTACCGCTTCCCCATGGGCGGGCTCGGCCAGCAGGTCGCGCACCAGCCGCGTCTCCGGCTCCTGCGCTCTCGCGAGTTGGATCTCATCCAGCTCGTCGGCGGCATAGGCTGCACGACCAGCGTCGTACCCACGCCGAAAGCCTCCTGCGTCACCCGATCGCCGACCCAACTCATATCCGCCCAGGACTACGAGCATCGTGGCAAACACCGCTGCCGCGGCAGTTACGCTCGTGAAAGTCACGCGCACCTGCGAACCCACCAGTTGAAGGAACGGCACCGGGTCATCCTCGACGGCGCGCGAATCATCCCGCCTGGACCGCTCGTCGTCCAATCGCTCGACCCCGGGCCTGCGCAGCGGTATCGGCACCTTCTGCTGGGCGCCGCCGGGCGACCACCAGTCCGGAGTCTTGAGAACACCGGAAGCCGCGTCCTGCTCCCTGCTCAGCACCTCGAATAACGCCGGTCCGGACTTCGCCCTACGCATGTAATGTGCCTCCCTGCAACCGCGTCGTTCCCCTCACTAGCATAACCCGGTTCGGTCGACCCGCAAGAGTGGAGGATACGTGCAATGCGCACCGCAACCCCTGTCAGCGCCGTTATGTGCGGCGTTGCAGAGAACCCGGAACTGCGTTATAAAATGGCCACGCTTGCGGGCGATTAGCTCAGTTGGCTAGAGCGTTCGGATCACACCCGAGAGGTCACAGGTTCGAGTCCTGTATCGCCCAGTCCGGCTTGCACGCCACACTCCGGCCGGGCTATGTCTTGTCCTTATCCTTGTCCTTGTAAGGGCATGGCTTATTGCATCCCGAGGTCTTGCCCTGCGCCTTCTTGCAGCAAGGCTTGGTGCAATCCGGGCCACATTTCGAGCACTTCTTGCAGCATCCCTTGCACCCTTTCGCCATTTGGGGGCAGTTCTTGTTTTGTGAGCACCCTGCTGTACCCAGCGTACCGGCCGAAAGGGCGACGCCCAAGGCAATACCTAGGACCAAACGAACCAATGATCTCATAAAGCTCTTCTTCATTAATTACCTCCTGTTAGCGCGGACGAGAGCCCGTCCACCAAGACAAATGAGCACCTCTCCGCAGATACACTACCCGCTTACCCCGTCGCCGAGAACACTGTTCGCAGATTACACAACTCTACACGCGACACACGCCGCGAACAGCACCCAGGTGGGTCATCCGCAGGTAAGTCTCCTCTTGAAGGCCCTGCAAGTCAACCCGGCCAAGCGACGACCTCACAACGCAGGACGCGCTGAATGGCTTCAGCCCGAGGTGCAACCGTTTCCTCCTTTAGGCGGTTCAACCGGGAAGGATACAATGAATTCGGACCCCTCCCCCGGCGCGGACATGACGGTGATCGATCCATTCGCCTGCTTGACCACCTCGCGAACGATGGTCAGGCCCAGACCGGAGCCTGGAACACGGTGGGCAATGGCCAACTCGCCCCGGCGAAACGGCTCGAAAAGCCCATCGACGGGCTGCTCGACAATTCCCATGCCCGAATCCTTGACCGATATCGAGACTCCATCAGCGCATCGTGACGCCCGTAGCTCGATGTTTCCTCCCGCTTCCGTGTACGCGATTGCATTCTCTACAAGATTGGCTATGCAGTCCTCGAGACTCCGTAAGTCGACGGCAACAAGGACGCGGCTGCAATGTTCCACATCGACCCGCAACGTAAGGCCCTTATGGGCGGCCTGCTCAGCAAAGCGCCCAGCTACGCGTTCGACTAGGTCGCTTACGGCGGTTTCGGCAGCTCCTGGGCGCGCTGTCCCACCCTGCTCGATCCGCTCCAGCGTCAGCAGCTCCGTGACTTGGGCAACAGCCTCGCGGCAGCGGAGAATGATGCGGGCAACGAGGTCGTCAGCCTTCTCCCCCGACGCCACTTTGTCACGGATCAGCGTCGCCAACATTTCAATACCGGTCAGCGGACTTCTTAGCTGGTGAACAGCGGTCCGCATGAAGCGCGAGCGTCGTCGCTGCTGCAGCTCGATCGAAGCCTGGCTTCGCGCGAGCGACTCATTCGCCTCACGCAGCGCATGCTCCTGATCGTACAGTCGGGACGATATCCGGATTGCTAGAAAAAGCGTACCGAGCATCCCGGCGCTTAGAACGCCGACGCGGGCCAGTACGTAACCAGAATCCGCGTACAGCATTGCGTCGGCCGTAGAAGACATAAACGGAAAGTGTGGACGGACCCATCCTGAATACTCTCCAAGTCCCAGACCTCCGTACGCCACCGCCGCCCAAGCACCCTGTAACAGTGCGTGTCGAGGAGGGAGCAGCAGTCCTGCGACGAGCATGTGAGGCAGATAGAAGATGGACAGGGGGTTCTCAACCCCGCCCGAATACCGCAGCACCAAGGTGAGCACCAGCAGATCGGCTGCGATCTGCGCATCGGCGAACAGCACGACACGCTGCACAAGCGAAAGTGTGGTACCGTCCGTGCCTCTGCCAGCCGGCAACAACACCCCGCTGACCACAGCCCATACGAGGTTGACCACCGCTAGAAGGACAAGCCAGAACACCAGTTGAAACCAGGGTCTGACGAATCCCGACGGATCCAAAAGCCTGGTCATGCCGAGCAGCGCCAAGGCCCCCGCGATCACGCCCCAGCGCCAGCGGACGAACCGGTGACGGCTGACGATGCCAAGCAGCACCCGGTCGCGGAAGCTCACGGGTTGGCCGACTTGATGACGCGATTCATCGTTGCCCGGAATGGCATCGCCCATGGAATACACCCTACCGCTGGTGCGCCGACGGCCCGGGGGGGGGGAAACGTTCTGTCGTGTGTGTATAACAAGCTACGCGGTGCAGGAGGTGGCTGCTCGCGCAGGCTCCGGTTGTCGGAGTCACTCGCGGTCGCAAGCGCGGCCGCACCTGCAAACGCGCTAAGCCTTGGCCAGTGTCTCCTTAACGGCGTCAAGCACCACATTGACGGTCAGCGGTTTGTTAAGGAATCTCT
>JBHHXS010000296.1:0-4391 GCA_046757145.1 Phycisphaerae bacterium
GACGCCTATGGCGGCCAGCCGGTCGTGCAGCTCGCCGGCGGTCTCATCCGGCTTGATCTCGGTGCATCGCGTGGTGAGGATGGGCCCGGCATCCATCCGCTTCACGACGCGAAACACGGTGCAGCCCGTCCGCGACTCACCATTGACGACGGCCCAGTTGATCGGCGCCGCGCCGCGATACTTCGGCAGCAGCGATGCGTGCAGGTTGATGCACCCGAACCGGGTGGCCCGGAGCACTGCGGGCCCGAGCATCTGCCCGAAGGCGATCACCACACCCACCTCGGCGTCGACCGCTCTTAGCCTCGCCACGGACTCCGCTGAGTTGATGTCCTCCATCTCGGACAGCTGTAGTCCAAGGTCGTCGGCAAGGGCGGCAACTGGAGTGCGGGTGAGCTTTCGCCCCCGCCCACTGCCCCGGGCAGGTTGAGTGATGACCAGAGGCACCTCGTGCCCGCTCCGGGCGAGCCACTGTAGCGAGGGCCGAGCGAACGCCCCGGACGCGATGAGTACAAGGCGCATTTGATTCTCCGTTGGCGCGTGTTGCAACCGCTCGGGCTGATCGAGAGGCGGCAAGATCAGGCGTGCCGCGCCACGTCGCCGCGGCCTACGGCTGCGTCACCCCTTGTCATGAGGGTGACACCGCTGGGACGAGGGTCACGTCAGCCTACTGACGCCGCGCTCCAGCCTGGCGCCGTCCTCCAGTGTAGTCATCCCGCAGCTGCTTGAGCGCCCGGCGATTGCTGATCTCGTCAGCGGTGGACATGTGGTCAGTAATCAACCGTCCCTCGAGGTGATCCGCCTCATGCTGCCACACCCGCGCGACCAAGTCCAGGCCGGTCCTGACGAACGATCTTCCCTCGGCGTCGCATGCCTTGATCGTCGCCTTGGTTGCCCGTCGCATGGTGACGGTCACTCCCGGGATTGACAGGCACCCTTCCTCTGCGTCGCCGGCACCGCACAGGTCGGAAAGGTGCGGGTTGACGCAGACAAGGTCATCCTGCGGTTCCCCGGTCGCGTTGCAGACGAAGATCCTGATAAGCAGCCCGACCTGGGGCCCTGCCAGGCCGATGCCGCCGCCCTGCTTCATGAGCTCGAGCATTCGCTCCGTAAGCCCGCGCAGCTCCTCTCCGAACTGCTCGACCGGCGCGCATGTCTTCTTGAGGATCGGATCCGGGTAGCGAACGATGCGCAGGGTACTGAGGTCTGTCACCAACTTGCGAGCGATTAACTGAGCTCCAGTATGGCTTTGAACACGGCGCCGTTAGCTTGACATACGGGCCACCTACGATAGTATCGAGTGTTCCGCCATTGTAAATGGGGACGAAAACGAGTGTATCAGTATGGCAAGCGACGACACCGGTACCACGAACAGCAAGGACAACACGAACGAACGGCTGATAACGTCCGAGGCAGACAAGACGAAGGCAGCCAAGTGGTTCCAGCGCGGACGCGAGTTGGGGGACAAACGCCAGTTCGATTACGCTATCGAGTACTACGTTAACGGCCTGGAGTTCTGGCCCGACGCCGTGGAAGAGGGGTGCAAGCCGCTGCATGGGTGTGCGGTCGCCAGGCGCCAGACAGGAGGGAAACGGGTCGGCTTCGCCGACGCAATGAAACGGTCGATGACCGATAAGGATGCCAGAAAGGCGCTTGTTAACGCTCTTTGGCTGTTCGGTCACGACCCGGACAATCTGAGCTTCATGGAAGGCATCGTCCGGGCTGCTACCCGGCTCGGAGCCCTGCAGGTAGGCAAATGGGCCGGCGGGGTGCTGTTAAAGGCGCTTGAATCGAACTCCAAGGCCACTCCCAAGCAGCTCCAAAGCCTTGCCAATCTGCTGGAGACTCTTGGAGACAAGGCAGCCGGGAGCGACGATACCGCCTTTGCCGTAAGCATCTACCAAATGGGGGTCGACGTCCTCAATGTTTGGCAAAGGCGTCACCCGCACGATCGTGCCGTGGAGGCCAAAGTCCGAGACCTTTCGACGAAGCTGACCATTCTGAAAGGCAAGTACCAGAAGAGCGAGTCCTTCCGCGACAGCATCGTGGATCGCGAGCAACAGGCGGAGCTGCATGACAGGGACCGGTCGGTGCAGACCGGGGACCGAATGGCGGAGCTGATAGCCTCCGCCGAGGCCGCTTTCGAGCAGAATCCCGACGATGAGCGCTGCTTGCGCGAGCTGGTCGACCTTCTGTGTCGTTCGGAGCAGGACGAGAGCGAGTGTCATGCGATAGAGATCCTCCTCGAGCAGTTCAAGCGCACGAACGATTACCATCACAGGCGCCTAGCTGACGACATCCGCATGAGGCAACTGGCGCGACACGCCCGATTGGCTGCCAAGGCAGGCGACCCGGAGAGACTAAAGGAACTACAGATTGCAAGCCTGCGCTTTGATCTTGCGGTGTACAAGGATCGTGTGCAGCGCTACCCGACGGACAACCGGATCAAGTACGAGTACGCTGTCAGGCTGTTCCGTGCCGGCCGGTTCGACGAGGCGATTCCCGTATTCCAAACCGCGCGGACCGACCCGAAGAACCGCACAGCCTGCGCCATGTATCTCGGGCGCTGCTTCTTCCGGAAAAAGTACTACTCTCAGGCGATCAAAACACTGCAGGACGAACTGGCCGCGTACGACTATGGCGACGACGACTTGGCCAAGTCGCTGATGTACTGGCTGGCGAGGGCGGCAGAGGCTTCCGGGGACGTCGTTGCGGCACGTGATACCTACGGAAGAATCCTTCAGATGGACTATAATTTCAAGGACGTTCGTGCTAAACTCGATGCCTTGCCTGCATCGGGCTAAGAGGCCGCACCCACCGTGGGATGCGGGAGCGACGAGTCGTTGGTGATGTGACACGCCCCGGGGCGGGCTGGCTTTTGGCACCCTATGCCCTCCCGGCGGGCGCACCACATAGCGGAGAGTGTGTTTTGGCTAATCTGCCTTCAGCAAAGAAGCGTATCAAACAGAACGAGCGGAACCGTGCCCGCAATCGTGCGCGTAGATCCGTGGTTAAAACGGAGACCAAAAAGCTGCTGGTTGCCATTCACAGAGGAGACCTACAGCAGGCGCAGGACCTGTTCGCGCGGGTGACCAAGAAGATCGACCAGGTTGCGGGTAGGGGTACCCTGCACCGCAACACTGCGGCGCGCACCAAATCGCGTCTGGCGCGACGGCTCAACGCCGCACTCGCCGGCCAGCCTGACTGAACCGCTATCCTCCTGCCAAGGATGTGGCGGTGCGGACCTCTGGAAGCGCCGGGAGTTGGAGGCGCCGGGCGAACGACGGTCTACCCGACGCAAGGCGCGGCAGCGCTGCGATTGCCATGCCGGCTGATTCCGATGGTTACGTCTCCCGCGGAGGGGAGAAACTCGCCGCCGCTCTCGACCACTTCGCCGTAAGCGTCGAGGATGCGGTTTGCGCCGACTTGGGGAGCCACGTTGGCGGATTCGTTGATTGTCTGCTGCGGCGCGGCGCACGCCGTATCTACTCCGTAGACACGGCGTACGGGACCCTTGCGTGGCGCTTGCGTCGCGATTCTCGCGTTGTCGTTATGGAGCGGGTCAATGCCATGCATGTCAGTCTGCCCGAGGCGGTGAGCGTGGTCACCGTCGATGTTGGCTGGACGCAGCAGGCGTACGTGCTTGGCAACGTCGCCCGACTGATCTCACCGCTGGCGAAGGTTGTGACGCTCATCAAGCCACACTACGAAGCGCCCCGGCGTTGGCTGGTCGGGGGGGTGCTGCCGAACGCCAGGGTTGACGAAGTGGTCGCACGTACGCTCGGCGAAATCGAACGTGCGGGGTGGAGCGTCTCCGGTACTATGTGCAGTCCGCTTCGGGGTCACGGCGGCAACACCGAAGTGTTCGCCCTGCTCAAGCGCCTATAGACTTCGTCTACATTTCAAACAGTGACTGTTGGTTGGGGCTTTCGCGAGAGACGCGCGTGCGCACGTCGCTCACCTCTTCAATGAACTCGTCGACCGTGCGATACTTGCGATAGACGCTCATGAAGCGGACGTAGGCGACCTGGTTCACCCTCCTGAGGTAGCTGGCAACATAAAGGCCGATCTGGTCCGTTCCCACCTGTCGCTCATGGTTGGCGAACAAATCACCCTCGACGGCGTCCACAACCTGTTGAAGCTGCTTGTCAGATACATCGAGCTTATAACACGCCCTTTCCACGCCGCGGAGGATGTTGGCGCGATTGTAGGGCACGCGTCGCGCATTTGCTTTCACCACGGTAAGGCGAAGCTCCTGCTCGAGTCGTTCCTTCGTCGTGAAGCGCCGGTTACACGCTAAACACACGCGACGCCTGCGGATGGCTGACCGACCCTCGGTAAGACGGGAGTCGATCACCTTGTTCGTCGGATCGGAGCAATAGGGGCAACGCACG
>JBHHXS010000297.1:0-4388 GCA_046757145.1 Phycisphaerae bacterium
GCGGCCGCTGGGCAGCGGGACGGACCACACGGTGCGGTCATTAACCGTCTACAATGGCGATCTGATCGCGGGGGGTGACTTCACGACCGCAGGCGGAGGGACTGCCAAAGGTATCGCCCGTTGGGACGGCACGACTTGGCATCCGTTGGGGGGCGGTGTGAGCGGCGTAGTCGATCCCTGGCCTTCCCCATATATATCGAGCCTCACCGTCTACAACGGGGAGTTGATCGCAGCGGGGCATTTCGCCACGGCGGGCGGGACAGATGCCAGCCACATCGCTCGCTGGGATGGATCGATGTGGCACGCCTTGGACAGTGGAGTGAGCGGCGGTCAGCACCCGTCCGTTTCCTCCTTAACCGTCTACAATAAGGACCTGATCGCAGGTGGGTGGTTTAGTAATGCGGGCGACGCCAGTGCCGCCAACATCGCCCGATGGGACGGCTCGGAATGGCACCCGGTAGGAAGCGGAACGGATGGAAGCGTGCACGCGTTGACGGTCTACAATGGCGATCTGATCGCGGGGGGTGACTTTGGCGTGGCTGGTGGAACAGAGGTCTGGCAAATCGCGCGGTGGGACGGATCGGCTTGGCATGCACTAGGCACTGGGATCATGCCCCATTATTGGTGGCCCAGCGTCGGTGCCTTGGCGGTTTTCAACGGCGACCTGATCGTTGGGGGTTCGTTTTGGAAGGCTTGCGGGATTGGTGCCATGAACATTGCCAGCTGGGACGGCTCGACATGGCATCTGCTTGGGACTGGGATCTGGGTCTCACGAGTGTACGCATTGACGACGTATGACGGTGATCTGATCGCAGGGGGCGACTTCTGGAGGGCTGGCGAAACCAGTGCCAGCCATATTGCAGGGTGGGATGGGACCGCCTGGCGTCCTCTGAGCAGCGGCATGGGTGGCCCGGTCATCGCATCAACCGTTTACAACGATGACTTGATCTTGGGAGGCGATTTTACTTTCGCAGGTGGAACGAACGTCGCATACATCGCCCGTTGGGATGGCTCAGCCTGGCGGGCGCTGGGGAGCGGGCTGGGCGGGGGCGAGTACCCGTACGTGGCGGCATTGACGGTATTTGGCGGCAACCTCGTCGTAGGGGGACGCTTCACCTCGGCAGGCGAGGTAGACACGTGGCACGTTGCACTTTGGGACGGGGAGGGCTGGCAGGCGCTGGGCATGGGTATCCATCCTGGGGACTACTGGGGATCAGTTCAGGCCCTGGCTGTCTACAATGGTGAGCTGATCGCAGGCGGCTACTTCAGCTGGCCCGGCTATGTCGCGCGGTGGAACGGATCGAGTTGGGGGCCGTTGGCCTCCGGGATCGGAATCGCTGGCGGGGATTACTCGTACGTGGCGGCGATGACAGTCTATGACGCCGATCTGATCGCAGGCGGTAGTTTCACGTCCGCAGGTGGGATGGATGCTAACGACATCGCCCGCTACGATGGCGCGACAGGGGAATGGCACCCGTTGAGCGGCGGAATGGCCGGTGACGAACCACGCGTGCTTGCCCTGAGCGTCTACGACGGTGACTTGATTGCGGGCGGGGCCTTCGCCAGTGCGGGTGGGACGAGTGCAAACAACATCGCGCGTTGGGATGGATCGACGTGGCAGCCCTTGGGCAGTGGGACAAATGGTGAAGTTCGGGCTGTCTCCATTTACAACGGCGACCTGATCGTCGCAGGCGATTTCACGATCGCCGGCGAAGGCGACGCAAACTACATCGCTCGATGGGACGGTTCCACTTGGCGCCCTCTCGGAAGTGGAATGGGCGATGCGGTGTGGACTTTACGCGATTGGAATGGCGACCTGTTTGCCGGTGGTCGCTTCGCCACTGCCGGCGGCAACGTGTCCGCGTATTTGGCTCACTGGAGCCGAACGACTACGTACGGTGACTTTGATGGGAACGGCTTAGTGGGTCTGGACGATTTCATCCATTTTCCCAAATGCCTGAGCGGTCCGGGCGGTCTATTCAGTCCGGCGGCCGCGCCCGGCGAGTGCCTGTGTTCCTTCAACAGCGACGCTGATGGCGACATCGACGTGCGAGATCTTGCCTCGTTCCAAGCTGCCTTCACGGGCGCACACTGATCGGGTATCTGCAGCCTCATGGTGTCACGTGGCGATGGAGTACGACATGTATCACGTGCACGGGCCGTTGCTGCGAGCGTGGCAATCCCGGTGGATGCGACGCGCCAGGTTGCCGTGAAGAGGGTCGCAGCATCGCTGAGGTGGGTGAGGTTCGGCTGCGTCCTCTTGTGTGCTGAGCGCTCGAGGCGATCGGCCGGACGGTAGCAACCTCGCCACCCTTGCCGGTGCGCAATGCGGCGCACGAGCTTATCGGCGGTGCGGGTGGCGTCGGGTGCGCGCGAGTCGTGATGGCGTGCGCGAGTTTTCCGCCCTGATTTCGGCGTTCGCTCTCGTGCTTTTCATCAACGGCATAGTCCCCGGTGCCGTCGATGTCCGGACCGAAGTCGGTGCGTGTGTCGTTTCCGAGGCTTATTTGCCGGTGGAGGCGGCCTTATATAAGTGCTGCGAAGTCGCGAAGGTCTGCGTCATCGCCGCGATTGGCATCGAAGAGCAGCATCCGGCAGCGCGACCCGGCCCCGGGGTATCACCCGCGGGGCCGGGTCGGCTCTCCATCTACTCTACGGAAGAACGGTTATTGCGTCCGTCGGTTTGAACGAATTCCCGGCGTTGTCCTTAACCTCGCCTTTCCACCTCCAGTCGGTGGCGTTGCTGGGCAGCCCTGACAGATCGTAGGCAGCCGTCCACGTTCCATCGAAGTGGTTCGTCAACGGCTGGCGGACCTTGTTCTTCGAGGGATCCTTGAGTTCCCACCGTTCACGATTCATGTCGTTGTAGTCCACCACATCCGACCACAGCTTCATGTAGATCGTGTCGCTTCGGGTGTAGACCCGATCGTCCGTCGAGAAGTCCGGGTTCAGTGATAGGATGTACCCTTCTCCGGTTGGCGTGGAACACGCCGGATCGCTGCTGCAATCCGGATCGGCGCAGTCCGTAGAGCCGTCGCAGTCCTCGTCGATTCCGTCCGTGCAGTTCGTCTCCGATCCTGGAGGCGCCCCGCAGTCCGCTGGACAGTTGCATGAATCCTCACCCGTATCGCAGAACGTGTCGCCGCAGCATGTGGGCAGCGGATCGTTTACGCACACCCCGCCGGAACAACTATCAGACGTGCACGGGTCGCCGTCGTCGCAATTGATCGGCGTGTTGCTGCATCCGGAACCGGGATCACACGTGTCCGTGGTACAGGCATCACCATCGTCGCAACTGACCGGGTCATTGAAGCAGACGCCGCCCGAGCAACTATCCGTGGTGCACGCATCACCGTCGTCGCAGTTGATCGGCGTGTTCGAGCACGAGCCGCCCGAGCACACGTCCGTCGTGCAGGGATCGCCATCGTCACAATCCGAGTCGATGCTGCACGCCGGCGCGTCCAGGACCGTAATCGTGTCTGTCGGATTGTACTTCCTGCGCGCGTTATCCTCGACCTTGCCCTTCCACGTCCAGTCCGTCGCGTTGGAGGGCAGGCCGGACAGGGCGAACGAAGCCGTGTACGTCGTATCGAAGTGGTTGGTTAACTGCTGCTTGACCCGCTTCTTGTTCGGATCCTTTAACTCCCACTCCTTCTTCTTGATGTCGTTGAAATCCACCTGATCGGTCCAGACCTTCATGTAGAGGGTCTCGTTCCTGTAGAACGTCCGATCGTCCGTGGAGAAGTCGGGGTTTCTTGAGAGGATGAAACCTTCGCCCGTCGGCGGAGCTGCGTCGCAGCTGTTAGTAGACTCGTTGCAGGTCTCGCCCGCGAGGCACGGGTCGCCGGTCGAACTGCAGTCCGCGCCCGCATCGCAGAACTCGGTGCCGTTGCAGAACAGGCCGTCGTCCGGACAGTTCGCATCGTTTGCGGTGTTGTCGCAGGAGTTCGTTGCTTCGTTGCACGAGTCATCGGTACAGGCGACGCCGTCGTCACAGTTGACAGCCGTGCCCGCCTGGCAATCGAGGGTAGCGCTGCACGTCTCGGCGCCGTTGCAGAACAATCCGTCGTCACAATTGGCGTCGTTGGCGACGTTGTCACACTGGTCGGTGGCTTCATTGCAGGAATCATCGGTGCACCCGACGCCGTCGTTACAGTTGACAGCCGTGCCCGCCTGGCAATCGAGGGTAGCGTTGCACGTCTCGGCGCCGTTGCAGAACAGACCATCGTCGCAGTTTGCGTCGTTGGCGATGTTGTCACACGAATCGGTGCCTTCGTTGCACGAGTCATCGGTGCAGGCGACGCCGTCGTTACAGTTGACAGCCGTCCCCGCCTGGCAGTTGCCCCCCACGCAGGTCTCGGCCCCGTTGCAGAACAACCCGTCGTCAC
>JBHHXS010000298.1:0-4387 GCA_046757145.1 Phycisphaerae bacterium
CGCACGTACCCCGCGCCGGCGCTTGGGGCTCGGATCCCAGACCACCATCGCCAGGCGACCCTGGGCGACGCCGCCTAAACTGTCACGGCCCCCTCTTGTGGTTGAGGGACCAGGCCGCTTGCTTCCCGGACGGCCTCGGCGCAGGATCTATAACCATGAGACCTGAAGAATTGAGACACCTGTCGGACCGTAGGCCGTTCGTGCCGATACGTCTTCATTTCACCGACGGCACAACCTACGACATCCGCCATCCGGACATGGCACTGTTGACTCGATCGACCGTAGAAATCGGTTTGCCCCAGGACCAGGCGAGCAAGATCGCTGACCGCGTCGTGTATTGCGCGCTCCTGCACATCGTGCGCGTTGAGGACCTGAACGGACAACGGGTGTAGGTCCGGGGCGCCCCCTGCGCAGCACGGGTAAGACAACCGTAGGCTCGGTCACGTAGCCCGGGTCGGCACGACGAACCGGGTTCCTTCATGCGCGGGGCTGCGCTGCGGTGGCGGAGCTGAGATACGACCTACAGCTCGTGGTGGTTTGGGGGCATCCGGTCCTTCCACATTTTCAGCGGTCTTCCGGTAGGGTTTGTCACGAGATGGGTTACGGTTCGTCCGCTTCGCGATCGGCCGTGGCACTGGTCGCGGGAGGCGCGACGTGCCTCGTAGGGTGTGGAATACCCAGCAGCGACAAGGCATCGCGTCCGACGATGCCTCTTAGTGCTTCTCGTGGGATACCGGGCAGGTTGGTGCCGTGGATCAGGTGGCTGATCCCGTACAGCTCCTCGATGCAACGCGATGCCGACGCAGAGGGGAAGCCGCTGCCGAACAGCAGTTTATCCGTCACACCGATCTGAAAGGCCTTAAGCAGCGCCTGGTACGCCTGCCAGGGCTCGTTGAGCAGCCAGCTTATTTCCGCATAGACGTTCTCGTGCTTGGCCAAGAGGAGGACGGTCTCGTCCACCCACGGGTAGCCCATGTGGGCGATGACGACCTTGAGTTCCGGCAGTTCGCGCGCGACCTCATCGAGCAGTACCGGGCGAGCGTATTCAAGCTTGGTGGCAGCCGACAGCAGCACCCCGGAGTGGAACAGGATGGGCATTCCCAGCTCAGCGGCTTCAGCGTAGACGACCATAGCCTGGCTGTTGCTGGGATGAAAATCCTGAGCGGCCGGGGCGACGGCCAGACCGCGCATCGACAGTTCCCCACGAGCGCGCCGTAACTCCTCACTGGCCAGCCTTGGCTCACTCGGATCGATTCCCGCGAATCCTATCAGTCGGTCGGCATGCTGGCTTACGTAAGCTGCGACGTGATCGTTAGGAATCTCCGCCCCGAGATAATGGCTCTTGAAGCCCAGGACTATCGTTGCATCCACCGGATCCGTGGCTGCCCAATGATGGGTTATGCTTGTGTTGGAAGCATCGTTACCGAAGTATCGCGATGCAGCGCCACGTCCGTTGCCGCCCGCGGCTCGTCCAAGTTGATCCGGCGTCTCCCATGTATGCGTGTAGCAGTCTACGATCATCTGATTCGGTTTCTCTGGTCAGCCGTATGAACGCGGCGACGAGGGCAGGCGCATCCTACCTCTGTTGAGTGTGCTGGGTCAAGCAGCGCGGTGCGCGCTCAGGATGTGGCAGGGGAGCAGTAGCGGCGGTGGGTAAGGGAGTTTCAGCGTCATGAGTCACCCTCAAGCGTGCCTTGACAGCGCAGCGCTGGTCCGCTACACTAGCGAAACACGTAGCGCTTATCACAGACTTCGGAGGCCCGAAAGATGGTTGGCTTGGGGTGGAAACGACCTTTTGTTTGGCCTGCGATCTGCTGTAGTCTACCCGCCCTTTTCGCCTTGGGCCCCCACACGCGGGCAGGTGAGCACGGGGCGACGGTTGCGGCTGTCTTCGGTGCCACAGCGGACCGCGGGGGTGATTCGGAACAAGCGGATGCAGGGGGGGAGGTACGGGCTTCCAGCGGGGCCGTTACATTTCACTTTGATCAGGGCATGCTCAAGCGGCTTCATCTGAGTTTCATCGCGCACGGGCATCTCGACGAAGCGAAGCAGGGGCAGCGGGTCGCATTTGGCATCCAGGATCCGCCGGTGCTCCAGGTGGAATACCGCTCCGGCATCTTCAGCAGGATCGTAGCATGCAGGCTTCGCACACGCGGTGCCTTTTTGATTGATAAGCCTTCGGGGCGGGCCGTGATCGGTAACCTTCTGATCGAGGCAGATGCCGACGGCGCTCTTGCAATCAAGAGTACCCTGGAAGCCGACGGTTCCTCCCCCACCGTTTTCAACCTGGAGTCCGTGATGGTGGAGCCCGGGCAGGAGGCCCGGGAGCTACGGCTAATCGCGGAGCTTGCGGTCTCTGCGTCATGGGGGCAGGCGTTGGACATTCCCGCTGCCATCGGGGCGGTCGTTGGCACGGTTGTGATCGAAGTTCCGACCCGGCTAATCGGCGGCATGGAACAGGTGCCGGCCGAGGGGGCGGGCGGCGCGCCCGGCGGGCGCTTGCCTAGCGCCACGGGCCCCGACGTCGTCGTTGGTGATCTTCAAAACATAATCCGCTACGGAAGCCTGGGTGGCATCACGGCCTTGGCCGTCGGCACCACCTCATGCAACGTCGGGGATCAACGCCTTAGCTGGATAGCGTCCACCAACGAGCACCCGGTGATTCTGCAGAGCGCGTATAGATTGATGGACGACCGCTTCGAACAGGTGGGTCTGGCATGGATCAAGCACGGATTCTTCGCGGTTTCCGGTAGTCTGTGCACACCATGCAACGATCAGACCGATGGGTCGGAGCTAGGGGTAGGTTGCTCGGACCCTTACAGTGCCTCCCTGAACGGCGTGCAGTCGAATATGAGCCCGCGGTCGATCGTCAACGCCGAGACCGGGTATTTCCCGTATCCCTACAGCGTGCCGCCTGCGTCGTCGTTGATTGAGCGCAGGCTACAGATTCATGATGCGGACTTGGATCCCGCGTTGAATCCGCAGGCGCGATACTTTGTTGAGGGACAGTATATTGCTGCGGATGATGCCGCGGCTGGCAACGACAACAACAACGCGTCGTACCGTGAGGCCTTCGTGACGATGCCCTTTCCCGGTGAATTCGGACTGATCGTGATCGCCGGGTTCAACACGCATATCGGGCAGGCGGGGGTGCGGGCATGGCAGGACGTCGACGCCTCGGTTGTCGAAACCAATATCCAGGTGCCGGGAGAAGGGCTCTTCATCCTGGCTGCCAAGGCTGCGTTTCAGGGGACCGGCGTCTGGCGATATTCCTACGCTCTTGAGAATCTCAATTCAGACCGCGGCTGTCGATCTTTTTCGGTGCCTTTGCCCCCCGGTATCGTCGTGTCCAACGTAGGGTTTCACGATGTGGACTATCACGGAGCGGAGGAGCCGTATGACCTGACCGATTGGGTCGCCGATGTCGCACCGGAGTCGATCACATGGTCCACGGATGACTTTGCGACGAACGAGAACGCCAACGCCCTTCGTTATGGCACGGTCTACAGTTTCTACTTCGATACGCCGGTCGGCCCGGGTGGCCCCACAACCGTAACGCTCGGTCTGTTCAAACCGGGTCTTCATGCGAACAACATCAGCGCCGAGAGCATCGGTCCGAGCGGGTTTGCTGACTGCAACGGCAACGGCGTCGCCGATGGGCTGGACATCGCTAACGGAACAAGCACGGACTGCACCGAGAACGGTGTACCCGATGAATGCGATATAGCTTCAGGCGTCTCGGAGGACCTGAACGGCGACGGTACGCCTGACGAGTGCCAGATACCCGCGGTTCCGCTGCCTCCTTCTGATGTGGAACATCAGGCTCGGAAACACCGTTACCTGTCGATCAATTCATCTACGAACGGGGCCGTGGTTGTTGCCCTTCGTGTAGACCTTATATCGATGAAGCGCTGCAGCGGGCTGCCCGGACGGGCGTGTACGGTCGACGCGGATTGCGAGGACGCTGTGCCCGGCAGCGGGACATGTGTTGAGCACGCCGATGTAGCGACGGCGGGGCCATGGTGGGTGCAGGCTCCACAACAAGAGCCGCTTGGATGCCCGCCTGATAACACATGCGGGGACGATGACTGGTTCGCCCGGCTCGACGCTACGCCGCACTACGACACGTGGGCATTGGCGACGCTCCATGTCGGCGATTGCGAGGTCATACCGGTTGCCACGTACGAAGTTCGTGCATGCTTGCCTCCGGACGGTGTTGTCTGCGGGGCAGCGATGACTATCGCTACGGTTGCGCAGTCGTTGGTTAGCCCGGGTTTCCGGGGGAACTTCGGCGATGTGGCTGGGCCTGTCGACGGCACCACGCTGCAATTCGCACCACCGAACGGGGTGACCAACGTGGACGACATCCTCGCATACCTACTGACAA
>JBHHXS010000299.1:0-4384 GCA_046757145.1 Phycisphaerae bacterium
TGCGTGATAGACCAGGTCACACGCTTACGTGCCTTCGCCTTGCTTCCCATCGTGATGATGGGTCGCCACATGAACAAGCCTGAAGTGCACTTCTTCCGCGCAAAGCACTTCCATATCACCGCGGAGCGTTCGAGTGACAACGAGCGAAGGACCGAGCGTCCCTTGACCCACGGCGGCAGGGTCGGGGCTGTACGGGCGCTGGAGATCTGGGCGGACGGCGAGAGGGTCGGAGAGACCCCAGCCTATATTGAGCTTGTCCCCGGTGCGGTGCGTGTTCTCATGCCACGCGCCTCAGGTTGACGAATCAGGCGGCACGCAGGTCGGGCGTGGACGCCACGGGGAGAGAGGCCAGCCGTCACTCGTATCTGAGGGCGTCGATTGGCGGCAGAATCGCAGCCTTGAATGCGGGGATTATCCCAAACAGCACGCCCACGCCAGCCGAGAAGCCCAAAGCGAGAAGGACGACCCAGGCGGGCACCGCAATGTCCACCATGTCCGGGTGCCTGGAAGCAATGGTGCAGATGGACAGGCCTACCAACACCCCGACGACCCCGCCGAGGGTCGACAGTGTTGCCGCTTCCGTGAGAAACTGAGCCATGATGTCGCGGCGCTTGGCGCCGACGGACTTGCGCAGGCCGATCTCCCGCGTGCGCTCGGTCACAGAGACCAGCATGACGTTCATAATGCCTATGCCTCCAACGATCAGGGAAATGCCAACGATCCCGGAGAGCACGCCCGTCGCAACCATTTTGACTCGCTCGAAATCGCGCAGGAACTCATCCTGGCGCAGAAGCAGGAAGTCATTGGGCTGGCCCGGACGCAGGTTGTGACGCGAGCGCAAGACACGGATTAACTGCAGCGATGCCTCAGCCACGTCTTCTTCGCTCGTAGCTTCGATCACGAAGGGCATGAACCGGCGCAGGAAGGGCCACATCTTAGCAGCTGTTGTGTAGGGAATCAGGACGATTTCGTCCTGCTTGTTGCCCATCATGCTACCTTTCGGCTCCAGCAGACCCAGAACGCGAAAGCGTGACTTGCCGAGGTACACGTAGTCTCCGACGACAGCCTCATCACACTCCAGCAGCTTCAACACCCCACGGCCCAGCACGCATACGTAGCGCCCGCCCTCCACCTCGATAGGCGTGAAGAAGCGACCCGTGTCGACGAAGAAGTTGCGGATTGTCTGAAACTGCCCGGTGGCGCCGCGGACGTCGATGTTCCGGGCAGTTTCCCGCCCGTACTCCACGTCCGTCGACGAGAACAGCAACGGCGTAATGCGCCGGACCTTATCGCATTGTGCTCCGACGGCGCGCACGTCGTCGATGTCCATCACCACCCGGCGTATCGCCCGACCGTGTATGCCCGAAGGGAATCGCGGCAGCACGAACACCATGTTCGTCCCGAATCCCCGCAGCATATCCGTTACATACTTGCCGAATCCCTGAACGAAGGAGACCACGGTGATCGTCGATGTCACCGCTATGACGATCCCGAGAGTGGTCAGGAAGGAACGCGCCTTGTTGGCCCAGATCTGCACAAAAGCCGTGAGAACGTTCTGGCACTGGCGAGCAGCGGTGTAGGAGATCAGGTCGCCCAGCCGCAGTGGCGCCGACAGCACGCGCATGGCGAAGGACCGTCGCCCCGGAAGGGAGGGGATTCGCAGCGCTCTGTCGATCGCACCGGACACGGATGCTGCTCTCTCACTCGTGACGCAACGCGTCGATCGGGTGTAGTAGGGCTGCCTTGAAGGCCGGTACGATCCCGAACAAGACGCCCGTCCCTGCGGAAAACGCAAGTGCCAGCGCTACCGACCACCATTGCACCGACACGTCCACCATCTTGGGGTGTAGCGAGGCTACGTGAGTAAGGGCATAGCCCAGTATTACACCCAATGCACCCCCAAGCGTGCACAAAACGACAGCCTCGGTGAGGAACTGCAGCAGGATGTCACGCCGTCTGGCACCCATACTCTTGCGCAGACCGATCTCGCGGGTGCGCTCCGTCACGGAGACCAGCATCATGTTCATGATCCCTATGCCACCCACGAGAAGCGAAATGCTCACTATCCCACCGAGTATGCTGGACGCCGCCCTCCGAACCTTGTTGAACAGCTTGAGCGTCTCGTCCTGTCGCGTGATGTTGAAGTCGTTGGGTTGTCCGTGCTGCAACTTGTGGCGTCTACGCAGTACGCGCGTGATTTGAGCCTCAGCCTGTGGGATGTCATCTTCACTCGTGGCCTCGGCCAGAAAGATCACGCTGTCCCGTCGCTCGGGGTAGAGGTTCAGGGCAGTGGTGTACGGGATCATCACCGTTTTGTCCTGGTCTTCTCCCATCAAGGCCCCCTTCGTGGCAAGCAAACCGACCACCAGAAAGCGCATTCCGTCGATGCTCACATAATCCCCGACGATCGAGTCATCGCACTCGAGAAGTTTGAGAAGGGTCCGGCCCAGTACGACCACGTTGGCCGAGGTTTCGACGTCGATCGGCCCGAAGAAACGCCCCGTATCCACAAAGAAGCTGCGTATGGTCTGATACTGCTCCGTCACGCCCCGGACGGGAACTCCGTCGGCCTTCTCCAAACCGTAAGTGACTTTCGCATCGTGCGTGTAGATGAACGGCGTAAGGCGGCCTATCTTGAAGCACTCCTCGCGAATGGCCCTTACATCATTCATGGTCATAACAACCCGCCGCATGCCCGTGCGGTGCCGACCGGGTGGAGTGTGCGGATGCACCACCATGAACTGGGTTCCGTAACCCCTCACCTTGTCCGTCATGAACTGCCCGAACCCCTGCACGAACGCGACGACGGTGATGGTGGACGTAACAGCAATGATAATCCCGAGCGTCGTCAGAATGCTCCGCCCCTTGTTGGCGCCGATCTGCGTGCCGGCGGTAAGGACGTTCTGAAAGCTGCGGGACACGGAACCGGTCAGTGCGGACCAGATGCGCAGAACACCGTGGGCCAGCCTGATCATCGTGATTCGTCAACAACGGGTTGGTGGAGGGCTGCTCCAAGATGTCTACGCGCCTCTCCGGGCAGGCCCCGCTCAAGTCGACGCTGCGCACCGCCGTTGCGCACGTCCGAGATTACGAGTCCGTCCCTGAGGCGGACCACGCGTTTACACCGGGCGGCGATGTCTTCCTCGTGCGTTACGACTATGATTGTCTGTCCCTCGGCATGGAGCGAATCGAAGACGTCCATGATTTCACCACCGGTTTGACTGTCGAGGTTGCCCGTAGGTTCATCCGCGAGGATGATGTCGGGCTCCTGCACGAGCGCTCGTGCGATGGCAACGCGCTGCTTTTGCCCGCCGGAGAGTTGGTTGGGGTGGTGCGCCGCCCGATCCACCAGGTTGACACGGGCCAGCGCTGCCAGCGCCCGTTGCTTCTTGCGAGTCACCTGGGCGTACATGAGCGGCAGTTGCACGTTCTTCAGAGCGGTAGTACGGGGCAACAACTCAAAGGTCTGGAAGACGAAGCCGATCTGCTCCCCGCGTATCCTCGCAAGGCGTGACTGCGACAGCTCTGATACGTTTACACCCGCAAGGCGGTACTCGCCGCCTGTGGGTACATCCAGACATCCCAAGATGTTCATCATGGTACTCTTGCCCGACCCGCTGGGCCCCATGATGGCGACGTACTCGTTCTCCGCAATCTCGAGCGAAATGCCCCGGAGGGCATGGACCAGCTCCGCGCCTACGCGGTAGGTCTTCTCGAGATCAACGAGTTGAATCAGACTTTCGCCGTTAGTCGTCATGGCGATCCGCCGGCAGCCAGCGCATGGTCGCTCGACTCGCCATCAGCTTTGCTCTCCTCGTCCTCGGTTGCATGATGCTCGTCTGCCTCAGCGTCGCCGTCCACACCGGTCTCTTGCTGCTTGTCGTCGTCGGCCAGCGCGACCTTCTTGTTGTCCTCAAGCTGGTCTAGGCTGCGGTAAGGTCCGATGATTACCAGATCATCCAGCTTGATTCCTTGCCTAATCTCGACCCTACGCGTGTCAGCAATGCCCGGATCGATCAGTCGAACCCTGGCCACCCCATCATCCATCACGTACAGCACCTTGATGTATTGTCCCTGCTTGACGCGCTCTGACACATTGACGCCAGCCTGCCTTTTGTCGAACTCCGCTACCACGGAATCCGGCAGGTCCTTACGCTTACGGTGTACGACAGCCTCCACCGGAACGGTTACCGCATCGTCACGCCGATCGACTTCTATCTCGACATTGGCGGTCATGCCAGGCTTGACGCGATCGTCGTTGGAGAGAACCTCCAGGAGCGCCTCAAAGGTCACCATGTCCCGACCCTGCGCTTTGACACCCTTGGCAGCAATGCGCGCGACCCGAGCGGGCACCGGCATATCGGGATCTGATTGTAGGTAGACT
>JBHHXS010000300.1:0-4353 GCA_046757145.1 Phycisphaerae bacterium
TCCTTCGCTTCTGTATCACCAACCTGTCGAGGACGACCTCATTGAGGGCATAGGGTGCCCCGTACTTGCGTGCGAGTCTTCGCATGGGGAGGTCGCTGTAGCCGCTCAACGCCGCCTGCACAAATGGGACATCGAGTCGAATTGGTCCTATACTGAGCATGAACACCCGGCACCACGAGGCGTGCATTGGTTTTGCCGGCGCCTCTACAATGTGTATCCTGTCTCCGCACGCCCGTCAGAACTCGCGCCGTTGGCGGGCGTTGAGGATATCCATCTGGTGGCGGTACTTCGCCACCGTTCTACGGGATATCTCCACTCCCTCCTCCTTGAGGATGGCCGCGATCTGATCGTCGCTGAGTGGGGCCTTGCGGTTTTCGGCCTCAACGAGCTCTCGAACGCGCGTCTTCACCCGGTCCCAGCCGACTTTCTCACCGCTGTCCGTCTCCGTTCCCCCCGTGAAAAAGTATCTGAGCGGGTAGATGCCGCGGGGGGTCTGCATGTACTTGTCGGCCACCGTCCGGCTTATGGTCGATGGATCACATCCAAGCTCGTGAGCCAGATCGCTCATGCGGAAGATCTTCAAACCCTCGGGGCCTATATCGAAGAACTCCCGCTGTCGCTCGACGATGGCGCAGGCGACCTCGAACAGGCGACTCTGTCGGAACCCCACGGCATCTATCAACGCCGAAGCAGCTTCAACCTGTTTACGAGCGTAATCGCGGGTTTTCTTGTCGCTCCCCTTGGATTTTGCAATGGCGGCAACTTCGCCGTTGATGCGCAGCTCCGGTACGTTCCCGCGGGTCAGGCGGACCGTGAGCCCTCCACCGGTCTCCGCGTAGTCGATTATCACGTCCGGGCGGATGGTGGGCACCGTTCTGTCACCCACCAGGTACCCCGGGTGAAGACAGAGCACCGAGCGCATTACCTTGATGGCTTCATTGATCTCCCCGATCGAGTATCCCGTCGCTCGCGACACTGCCGGGAGGCGATTGTGGGCAATGTCGTTTAGATGATGTTTAATGAGCGTCCGCTCTACCTGATTGTCTCCCGGCAGGGCATCGAGCTGTAAAGAGAGGCATTCGACGGTATCGCGCGCGCCTACCCCTATGGGTTCAAGCCGCTGGACCTCCTTCAACGCCCGCTCGAGGGACTCGATTGCAAGCGGTGTGCGAGAACCTTCACGGATTGCCTCGAGGGGGACCCGCAGGTATCCGTCCGGATCCAAGGCGGCGATGATCGCCCTACCCGCTTCACGGACCTCGTCATCCACCTCTAACAACGCCCATTGGGCAAGCAAGTGATCGTGCAGGTTGACGCCGCGTTCAGCGGTGTTCGCGAGTGCACCCATTTTGGCGTCTCGCTCGTCTCCGGAGGTCCGGCGTCGGGGCGGAAACGGCGCCCGGTCATTGAAGTCAAGGTCGTAATCGCGTGAGTAGCGCTCGAGTCGGGCGAAGCTCCGCTCCCCCCCGGCACGGTCCTGCGTCTCGCGTGCGTGCTCCTCGGTGTCGGGAGGTTCAACGCGCTCAGGCTCGGCCACCTCGAGAGCGGGATTGGATTCGAGGGCGTCGTAGATATATGCCTCCAGGTCGGCAACCGGTTTCTGCAGAATTACCATCGACTGGATGAGCTGCGGCGTAAGCCTTTGCTCCATCCGCATCTGCGTCGCCAGGGTCTGTGATAAAAGGTGCGACATCACCCGATTATAGCATGGCGCGTGGCCGGCACCTAATCGTGTGCTATCGGACGCCTGGTGTCTGGCGTGTTACATGGGCGCGCGGCCGCGTATTGCAGCCTCGAGCATGTTCGCGGTGGCGTATTCCAGTTGAGATCCCACCGCCAGGCCACGGGCGGGGCGCGCGACAACGACGCCGTAGTCGCGCAACAGGCTGTGGATGTGCAGGGCTGTCCCGTCTCCGTCGAGTGTGGGGTTCAGCGCTAGTATGACCTCACGCACGCCTCCGCTGCGCACCCGCTGAATAAGTGCCTCGATTGTCAGGTCCTCCGGGTTGACCCCCTCCAACGGAGCGATGTGTCCCATCAGAACATGATAGACGCCACGAAGCAGTCCGGCCGACTCGAGCGCAAGCACGTCCTGTGGTTGCTCTACTACCCATATCTCACTGTGGTCGCGTCGCGGGTCGCTGCAGATGGCGCATGGATCGGTTTCCGTGAGGTTGAAACAGGTTTTGCAGTGGATGATTTTATCTTTGACGTCGAGGATGGCGCGAGCGAGCTCCGCGGCCACCTCGCGGTCTTGGCGCAGAATGTGAAACGCCAGCCTCTCCGCACCGCGCGGACCTATCCCCGGCAACTCCTGCAGACGCCGTTTTAAGCGTGAGAGTGGCTCAATCGGTTCCATACCCATAATGCGCTCAAACGGTCGCAGGAGTAAGGCGGCTGGGCGTCAAGTTATCGTGCCCGATGCGGTGCCACGGCTCCGAGCCCTACGCACGGGGTTGATGCACCGGTTACTTGCACTCCTGGCCTGAAGAATGGGCAAGTGATAGCGCCCGGTCGTTTAGATGCCACCTAGCATCTCGTTAAGCCCCGGAAGATTCAACCCCCGGCTGAGTCCTGCGAGTTCGGTTTTCATTGCCTCCTTGGACTTTTCCAGTGCTGCGCCCACGGCGGCCTTGACGAGATCCTCAATCAGCTCGACGTCGTTGGCAGCTGCTGGATCAATGCGGATGTCTACGAGCGTTGATTTTCCGTCCACCGTTGCGCGAACCATCCCGCCGCCTGCGTCACCTTCGTATCGGCGGGATGCAAGTTCATTCTGCATCTTCTGCAAGTTTGCCTGTAGGTCCTTTGCCGTCTTCATGAGACCGGCGAGGTTCCCGAGCCCACTCAACATAGTCGTCTCCCTGGTTATCCGTCTACTTATCGACGTCCGCGACTTCGTCCGTCGCATCCTTGGTCTGCTCGCTGCCATTCGCGCCACCGGAGGGTCTCACGTCGAACAAGGTTCCGTCAACCGCTTCACGAACGTGCTCCACGAACGGATCCCGAGCTACTCTCTCCCACTCAGCCGGGGTCACCGTTTCCCGGTGCTCCGGTCGGATTTCACAGGCTTCCGGCGTGACGGCCTCGGTTTCGCCTCTCACCGCCCGCTGTTGAACGTCGTGCTCTTGCTTGGGGCTCGGATCCGTGAGGTCGGATCGAGCGCGGCGCTTCACGTCATTCGCCGCGTCTTTTTTTTTTGCCGGGTCCGGCCTGGGAGGCGCGCCGGGCGCCGGCGCTTGTCGGCTCAGGCCGTCGATGAGTTCATTGATGTCGGTAAACTGTCGGCTCATCGCGATGCGCACCATGGCGGCGTCTGCGAGCGCCCGGGCGGCACCGCTGAACTTCACGTTTCTGCGCAGCTCCTCGAGCAGCGCGATCAGGTAGACGTAAGTGGGAGGGTCGAAGAGGCGCGACTGCTCAGCCAGTTGCGGCCTGACTTGAGGTGCGACATCGACGATATCGGTCTGCTCTCCACAGACGCAGAGCAACATCAGGCTGCGCAGGTGATCGATGAGATGGTCGCAGAACCGTTCGACCGTCCGACCGGTCTGGAGAGCCTGATCCAACGCCGCCAGCGCCGCTGCCGCATCGCCCTTCCCCGCTGCTTCGATTACCGCGGAGGCCAAGTCGTCGTGCGGCGGCGGTATGACCTCGCTTGCGATCTCGGCTGTAAGGTGTTTCGGCTCGTATGACAGAAGCTTGTCCAGCAAAGAAATGGCATCGCGCATTGATCCGTTCGCCAGGCGGGCGATACGCCGAAGCACGGCGTCGTCTGCGTCGATCTTCTCCGAGTCGGTGATGGTCCGGAGGTGATTCGCTATGGTGGTCGGGTCGATCGCCCGGAAGTCAAAGCGTTGGCAACGGCTCTGGATAGTCGGTGGGACTTTCTCCGGCTCGGTGGTCGCCAGGATGAACTTGACGTGCGGGGGGGGCTCTTCCAGCGTCTTTAGCAAGGCGTTGAAGGCGCCGGTGCTGAGCATGTGCACTTCGTCGATTATGTACACCTTGAAGCGCGAGCGTGCCGGGCGGAACATCGCGTTACTGCGCAGCTCTCGGATGTTGTCCACGCCGGTGTTGCTTGCGGCGTCGATCTCCACCACGTCAACGTCCTCACCCGCAGCGACCGCGATGCACGATTCGCAGCGACAGCATGGTTCCGTTGTTGCGGCGTCGAACGAGAGGCAGTTGAGGGCCTTGGCGAGGATGCGGGCCATCGACGTCTTGCCCACCCCCCGCGTGCCGGTGAACAAGTACCCGTGATGAACCCGCCCGGAGGAAATAGCGTTGACAAGCGTGGTCGCGATTGCGTCCTGCCCGACGATGGCATCGAACGTGTTGCTGCGATAGGTA
>JBHHXS010000301.1:0-4309 GCA_046757145.1 Phycisphaerae bacterium
TCCTTTGTAGATGTTGCCAACGTGCGATTGCGTCGACGCTCGCTCAATGAAAAGATCCTCCAGACGCCGGTTCTCCAGTATCGCAATGCGGCACTCATGATGTGCCGAAACGTTGATGACCATCTCCCGCCCGTAGGAAGTCGCGGGCGTTTTCGCTGCCTCAACAGGCTTGGTCGTCCCGTCCGACGTCTCCGCAGTGGGGGCCACATCTCCGGCGGATCGTCCGGCCTTGCCGCGCTGCGACTTAGACCTTTGCGCACGGCTGGTCTGCTTGGGCTTAGCACCTACGGCACGTCGTCCGGGTGAGCCAGCCTGCTGCTTCCCCGTCGTTCCTGCCTCTTCCGCACTTTTGCTCGACCTTGCGCGCGCATCAGCACGCGGTGTCTGATCCAGACCTGTGGCCGGGCGCGCGACGTCTACCACATCAAGCTGCGTAGCCTTCGTCCGCTTCGCGGCTGGTTTCGTCTTCGTCTCCGTACGCGCTGCGGTTGCTTGGTGGTCACTGCCGCCTTCACCCGCCTGGGTTTTGGACCCAGGGCCCTTCTTCCTTCTGCGCCGTGATCGCGCTTTGCTTCTCGTCGTTGATGTTGATTGTCCGCCAGCGTCTGCGTCTACTGCCATTGCACTTCGATCCGTCGTACTCGGTGATTAATGAAATCTGGGTCATAGCCTAACAGGCCGGCGATTTCCGCCGTCCTGGCTGTACCACGTTCTGTTATGCGCAGGACGAACTCCACTGAAGGGCCCCTGCGGCGTATGTCCGCTAGGTAGGGTCGAACATCGACCGTGCGCACGCTTTTGTCCTTGCGATTGGCTCGCTTCACTTCAATTACCTCCGATTCGAGAATAGCACGGATGCGCTTGTCAAGATCACTCGGCGCGTCATCCGTTACCTCAAGTTGATAGGTCACCGTCTTGGGGGCGAGGCGTTCACCGCGTAACAGACGTCGCCCATTGAGCAGTCGTACGCCGGCCGGCATCTCCTGCCGGAGTCGCTGAAGGGCGTCATACAAGTCGACTTCACGGGAAAGCTCGAGCACAATCGTCTCTACCTCCGACGCCACGCCTACCGGTCGCGGCAACGGGATCATCATACGTGGGTGAGGGTTGAACCCCTCCGAGAAGCGGATAGGCACCGACGCGCGCGCCAGCGCACGGCGGAACATGCGCAACACGTCGTGATGCGAGATGAACCGCACGTCACCGCTTATGCTGAAGACGAGCGCATAGCGATACCGTTGACCGGAACTCTGCCCCGTACAGACCTGTATATCACCCATCAGGTTTGCGTGCACACTGCAGCCTGGCTGCGGCGGCACGCTCACGCCTCACGTCGCTCACAGGAGAATCGCGCACTCGCTAAGCCGCCCAACGCGGCCACCGGCTCCGGTAGGCCGCTTGCACCCGCAGAACACCAGTGGAAAAAACCAACCCTGTTGTCTACCGGAGCGGACGCTATATAGGATCCTCGGGGAGCATCTTTCTTGTCTCATCGCGCAAGTAATTCGTTACCTGGCGATCCGTCTCAAAGCTTAACGCCCGCCTGGCAGCTCGCTGAGCCTGCGGAATCGTAGTCAGGCGGACCAGTTTCTTCACTTCAGGTATATTGGCCGGTGCCATGGAAAAGTGGCGCAGCCCGATCCCCAGAAGGAAAAGTGAATACAGCGGCTTACCTGCCATTTCACCGCACAGGCTGCACTCGACTCCGGCGTGAGTACACGCACGGATCACATCCCGCAGGGCGCGCAGCAGGGCCGGGTGCGATGCAGTGAAAAATTGCGATACGCGCTCGTTCCCGCGATCCACCGCCAGAAGATACTGGACGAGGTCGTTGGTACCGATACTGATAAACCCCACTTCGCGGCAATACTCCTTGACCTGGATCACTGCCGCAGGGGTCTCCAGCATCATCCCCACCGGTATGTCCCGCGAGAACGGTATGCCCTCCTCCTCCAGATCCTCCATCGCGTCATGCAGCGTCATCTTCGCCTGCCGGTACTCCATCAAGCTCGTAACCAGCGGAAACATCAGGCGAACATCGCCCAGCGTGGAGGCCCGCAGGACCGCGCGAAGCTGTGTCTTGAACAGGTCCAGGTTCTGCAGGCTGTATCGGATCGACCGGAGCCCCAGCATGGGGTTCCGCTCCTGCTCGTAGCTCCGCTGCTGCGTGTGCTTATCTGCACCGAGGTCAAACGTGCGAATGGTTATCGGATGCCCGTTGGCTCCCGTGATTGCCTCCTTGTATGCCTCATACTGCTCCTCCTCTGAAGGAGCGCCTGCCGGCCGCAAGAAAAGGAACTCCGTCCTGTAGAGCCCGATACCGTCCGCACCCTTCTTCAGCGCAACTGCCGCTTCACGTGGAAACTCAATGTTGCTGTACAAATAGACGCGCTTCCCGTCCATGGTCATTGCCGGCAGCGTCTTGAGTTCGTCCAGCTCGCTCGATAGGCGGATGAAGGCAGCCTCTTTGCTCCTGTACTCCTCAAGCGTCGCTTCAGTGGGACCGACGATCACCAACTGATTCGCCCCGTCGATTATAAGCAGATCACCGCCGCTGACGCGTGTCGATACGTCACCCAGCCCGATGACCCCTGGCTGTCCCCAGGAGCGCAGCAAGATCGCCGTATGCGACGTGGATGCCCCGGAGTCCAGTGCCACGCCGGTCACCTTTGTGTCTGTTAACTGCGCGGTCTGTGTCGGGGTCAGATCGTGAGCGACCAGTATAGCGGGCTTAGTCAGATGGGCGAGATCCTCGCGATTCTCTCCCAGAATATGCCTCAGTAGACGCCGCTCGATGTCCTGTACGTCACGGATACGCTCCACGAGGAGAGGGTCACTCATCTTCATGAAGCGACGCTGGTAGTTGCGCATCACCGTACTGGTAGCGTGCGATGCTGCCGCTTGTTTCTCGCGGATCAAGGTTTCGATGCTGTTTCGCAAGCGTGTGTCGTTAAGCACGCCGATGTGCCAGTCGAAGACCTTGGCTGCATCCCGCCCCAGCGTCGCCTCGAGCCAGTCGGATTGTTCCTCAAGCTCCTTGATGGAGTCCTGCACAGCCGACGCCAGACACGCAAGCTCCCTGGCAACGGCGCCGGCAGCCACAGCTCGATACGGGATGCGGTACTCCTCCGCCTCTAGAATCACCGCCTCACCGATCGCGATCCCGGGCGATACAGCTATGCCCCGAAGGATCTCCATACAAACTCCATGCCCACTCCCCCCATCACCATCCTCTTTCTTGAACCGCCCGCTATGCCATGGGCTCACCTAGTTGCCGGGCCGGCACAGGGCCCCAGACGCACTCGCTTGTTAAACCAGCCTAGCCAGCTACGAGGAACACCGATGTGAGCCCGGCTTAAAGCCGGCTTCAACAAGCGCTGCAAGTGCGTTGACCGCCTCTTGAGCGTCGACGCCTCGTGCTTCGATGCCCAGGACACACCCCCGCGTCGCCTCAAGTAGCATCATCTGCATCGCGCTCTTACCGTCGACGACTTCACCCTGCCGTGTAAGGTTCCTCACAGTTATCGTTGACACATGCCGGGAGGCCACATCGACGAACATCATGACGGGGCGCGCATGCAGACCTTCTTCGTTGCGAACCGCTACCTCGCACCTAGCCTCCGTCTCGGCTTCCGACACTCGCTTTCTGCCTGTTCCCGTATGCGGACGGAACCAGCCGGGTCCGTGCCTCAACTCGGGCGTCAGTTATCCTGCTGCTCATCCGCCTCCGCAATGAGATCAAGAATCGCTTGCTGGGTGTCGGCCTGTCGCAGGAACCGACGAAAGCTCTCTCTCTGTAGGTAGCGGAAAATCCTCTCCATGGCAGCCAAATGGTCCTCCGGCGCATTGACCGGACTCAACAAGATTACGATCGTATACACCGGGGCGCGGTCCAAAGCTGCGAAGTCCACTCCTCGGCTCGAACGCCCGATCGTCGCGACCATTCCGCTTAGACATTCATGCTTGACGTGCGGGACGGCAACCCCCTTCCCGAATCCTGTACTCCCTTGCTTCTCACGGGCGATCGCCGCCCGGCAAATCGTCTCAACGTGCTCCGCGGGGATGGCGCCGTTGTCCCCCAACGACTGGATTAGCTCGCGAATCACACCGTTGCGATCCGTCGCTTTCAACTCCGGAACAATCGATGGTCCGTGTACCAGGTCGGAAAGCCTCATACTTTGACTCCCGTCACGTTCAAGCGCATCGCTCCCAATCAGGACGGCATTTGCCGCCACTTTCAAAACCGTACCCACCGTCACACCTAGGCCGGAGCTGAGTGATCAGTACGTCCGTCATGCTTGTGATTACG
>JBHHXS010000302.1:0-4279 GCA_046757145.1 Phycisphaerae bacterium
CCGGTGACCGGTGCATTGAGTCCAGGTGCACCGGTAAAGCACACTGCGTCAGGTACTGTCACATCGCGCGGGCGGTGGGCCGCGCCTCGGGCGAGTATCATCGTTCTACACATCTTTGACAGAAGATCCTAAGATGGTCGTGCCCCGGGATGCAGGGTTGATCCAAGCCACACGTGCAGGCGCCGGCTCCCCCGACCAGTTGCTTGCGCTCGCGACTCTGATTTACGATCCATGTTCGCGCACGTTCATTCAGCCGTATAGCGTACCCGCGTTCACGACCGGTTGAGCATGCTCCTGGCCGCAGAGCACGACTAGGAGATTGCTGACCATTGCAGCCTTACGCTCTTCATCAAGTTCGAGTGTCTGATGTTCCTCGAGTTTTGCGAGGGCCATCTCGACCATCCCGACGGCCCCGTCCACGATCCGTGCCCGGGCCGCGACGATAGCCTCGGCCTGTTGGCGCTGCAGCATGGCCCCGGCTATCTCCGGGGCGTACGCGAGGTGGCTTATGCGCGCTTCCTCGACAAACACGCCGGCCCTGGCAACGCGATCCTCAAGTTCCTTCTGAAGGGCCGCTGACACCTCGTCGACGCTGCCGCGAAGCGACAATGTTTCATCCTCGAAGGTGTCGTAGGAGTAGGCCATCGCCAGGTGTCGCAGAGCCGCCTCGCTCTGCACGCTGACGTAATCTTCGAAATCCTCAACGTCGAACACCGCCTTGGCCGTGTTGTCGACACGCCAGACCACTACCACGGCTATCTCGATAGGGTTGCCCCGCCTGTCGTTCACCTTGATCTTTTCGCCGTTGAGGTTGTGGGCGCGCAGCGAAACCTTTTTCTTGACCAGTAGTGGATTAGCCCACTTGAACCCGCTGACCTTGGCGGATCCCGCATACCTCCCGAAGAGGATGAGCACAGCCGACATGTTAGGCTGTAGAGTGAAGAACCCCGCCCAGAGCGCTCCCCATACCAGGATGGCGAGACCCCACATCGTCACGTTGAGCACGCGCAAGAATGACGCGCCACGTTCGGCGAGGCTCCCTATTGCCCAAAACCCGTACCATGTAAGGCCGGCACCGATCACGATCAAACACGGCAAGGCGGCCCACCCGTTCAATGGTCTTGTTTCTGTCTCACGTGTTTCCATGTCTTGTCTCCTAGCAATATTACAGCATAATAATATCATATAGATAGCCATTTGTCAAGTTTTTTTCATCGAAACGGGGTTGAGCCGCAGCACTGCGCTCGGATACGGATCGCCGACGCAAACACTCTGCCGAGCGGCCGAAACCAGCAGCGCGCTGTCGTGAGAGGGCGATCCCGGGGTCGCGGGGCCGTGGAGACCCGGTGTCAGGTGGACATCCAGCGGCAACTGCGGTATATTGGCAGCGTTCCGGACGGAGGCGCGAGGACGCCGGCAGGCTGGTGTCTCGTGCAGGTTACCAGGAGAATCACGGGCAGGGGAGCCGGGCAAAGCGGCTCCCGGCTGGGTTGTCGTGGAATCTGCGGCGCGCTTCCAGGATGTATGCTGCGCGACGGTGCCCAGTGCGTGCTCGCTGCGCCAAGGATGAGCTGCGAGTCAACGTAAGATGGTACGCAGGAGGATGGTGGCTCCTTAGGACGGATGGGGGGATCACGTCCAGTTAGGGCTACGGAGCGCACCCTTGCGGAGCGACTTCGCGAGTGCTCTGCTAAGAGGTGCAGCGTGCACGGAGTGCCGGATCATGTGTCGTGGCGGATCGCATCTGGCTTCCCTTTGTTCTGTTTGCACCGAGTGCGCAAATGCAGCATCGGCTGCTTCGCGCGTACGCGCGGGGCACTCCCTATGCGGGAATGTTCGTGTCGATGCTAGACTCCCGCAGTAGCGACGTGCCGCCCAAGCCACGGAAGGAGTGGTGAATGGGAGGCGGACGTTTACTACAAGGATCATCGTTATCGGGAGACCCGGTGCGTGGTTGCCCCTGTCTGCGACGCGGTAGAGGTGCTAGGCTAGAGTGCGCGTCGTCGCCTTCCGCTCTATTCACTCCGGGCTACTCGATCTCAACGCTCTCCCTGATTCCGCGTTGCAGCGTCGGTTTGCATGGACAGCTCATGGGGACGACGAACTGTTCCTCGAGTGGCGGTGCGCGTTGTAGGGTTGAGAACCCGGTGCCGGGAGGTAGTGTCAGAGGGCGGAGAAACATGGCGAGGCGTCGCGATTCTCGCCGCCTCGGCGCGTATTCCCAAGTACCGGTGCGTAAGCTCGAGGGACGGTCTCCTCGACGACTGTTCTGCGGATTCGCGTTGTACTTCAATTATGCGCGCGAGCACTTCGGACTGTGAGAAAACCCGTGTGGGGCGTCTGATAGTGGTGGCAACGTATGAGTGAATGTATTAGGGTATAAGCTTTGTGGGCGAGGCGCCACGGGCGTGGCGCATAATCTCACGCTGGAGAGGCTGGGCTTGTGCGAGTTTATCGGAACTCGAGAAAGGCAGTACGGGTGGATTTGCAATGCCTTCCGTGCCGCGCTACTACTAGCTAGTGGGAAGGGGATGTTCCGCGGGCAGCGAGCGGCTGCGGGGTGCGAGTCTACAAACACCCGCAGCTCGGCCCGCAGCGACTCGGTCGCGGTCAATGTGAACCAGGAGGGATCACATCTAGTTGGCGCCAGAGGCTGGTCCTAGGAGAGGGAGCTCAAAGCCGGGCCATTGGGGAATGGAGGCGAATGCCCCGTTGTGCGACTCAGGCAGCGACGCTATCAGCGTTTCTTGTGCCGGTGGAACGCCAGGTCGGGCGTATCGGGACCATCCTCGTTCAGCGCGCAACCAAAGACTGATTTCGGGTGCTGAACATCATGTACGGCCTCACGCGCTGGACGCAGGCTCCTTGCCATGCACGTGCATGGGGCTGCGGAGGCGAGGTGAAGCGATGACCGGGTCGGGAGGCTGTAGATCTTATCAATCCGGCGGGTGAGAGATGGCGTACGTTGTCCACATCATCGAGCTTAGCGCGGGCGCTCTCGGGCGTGCGACCGCATTTGCTCAAGGGAGGTGAGCGCTCAATGCATCCGAATCCGAAAAACTGGCCTCGGCCTCACACCCAACATGGGCAATCGTTGATCGCATGCGCCCGTATCGTTGCCTTCGCAACCGCGGGCATCTTGCTGGTGGCAACGATACCGGCGGTGCCTGCTCCGGCTGTTGCCCTTCCTCCGGGTGAAATCATCGTTTCCGACCGATCCCTCCAGGCTGTGCTCCGAATCGACCCGGTGACCGGCGACCGCGCGGAGATCTCGTCCGGAACGATCGGTAGCGGTCCGGCGTTCGACAGACCCGGTGCCATCGCGGTTGAAGCGGACGGGAACATACTGGTTGTCGAAGAGAGGCTCGCGCAGATCATGCGCGTCGACGTGGGGACGGGTGATCGCAGTATTGTCTCATCGTCCAGCGTCGGGAGCGGCACGAGCTTCAATAGACCGAAAGCGATTGCGGTCGAGTCGACCGGATACATTCTCGTTGGGGATGACGCGGTCGGAACGCGCGGCGTGTTCCGCGTTGACCCCGTAACCGGCGATCGAATCGTCGTATCGTCATCCACCGTCGGTACCGGGCCGATGTTCAGCAAGCTTAGGAGCATCGGACTTGAAGCGGACGGCAGCGCTCCGGTCGCAGACGATGGGCTCAAAGCGGTGTTGCGCGTGGACACCGTGACCGGCGATCGGGTTACCGTGTCCTCGTCGACGGTCGGCAGCGGGACGAACTTCAACAAGACGGACGACATAACCGTCGAGGCGACGGGCAGTATTCTCGTGGTGGATAGCGGTCTCCTGGCGGTTCACCGCGTGGATCAGGCGACGGGAGACCGCGTGATAGTGTCCTCGCCTCAGGTGGGTACGGGGACTGACTTTGTCAAGCCACGTGTGATAGACGTCGAAGCCACGGGGAACATCCTCGTGGCGGACGGCACTCTGGCGGCGGTGCTGCGTGTTGATCCGGTCAGTGGTGATAGGAGCGTTGTATCGTCGTCGACTGTTGGTTCCGGTCCGGCACTGTCCGATCCCCGAGGCGTGGCTGTGGCTGCTGGAGCGGTGTGCGGCGATGGTACGCTCGACGCAGGCGAAGATTGCGATGACGGGAATACGGTCGATGGCGACTGCTGTTCTGCCACCTGCACGTTCGAGGCTGACGGCTCCACCTGTCCGGACGACGGCAACGACTGTACTGACGATGTTTGTACTACAGGAGTCTGCACTCACCCGAGCCTTGCATCGGGTACGTCTTGCGGTAGTCCGGTGGTTGAC
>JBHHXS010000303.1:0-4223 GCA_046757145.1 Phycisphaerae bacterium
ACGCGTCGGTCGCGCCGTCGCGCGTGGCTTTGGCCAACATCGCCAGGCTCGCGTCGTCGATCACTTTGTCGCGCGGGTTCCTGCCTCTTCCCATCACTGGTCCCCCCCTGTTTTAACAGTCTCGACGCGGCTGAGATAAAGACCCCCGACCCGGCATTTGGAGACATCTGGGAAGGCCAGCGCTAGGCTTCTTCCCTTCGGGATGTTCGGTCCGCGGTAAGCCTTTTGAGGACGGCGGACGCCGCCTTATAGACGCCATTGCTCTCCGGCAGCGTAAACACCGGCTCAGCGCTCTCATCCCGAGCACGAAGATCCGCATCCTCCGGAACTCCACCGAGGATCTCGACCGGGGTGCCTTCGAACAGCTGCGCAGCCCGCTGTAGGGCCCCTCCGGGCTGATCAGCGAGCTCAGGCCGGGCACGGTTGACGACCAGACCCATCGAACCAGCATCGACTTCCATCTCAACCGCAAGGTCGTACAGCCGTCGGGCGGTGGCCAGACCCCTTGCCGAGGGATCTGCTACGAATACCAGCTTATCGACGTGCTTGATGATACGGCGGCTGAGGTTCTCCAGGCCAGCCTCGTTGTCCATGACGACCGAACGATAGTCATCCACGAGGCGCCGCACGGCTGCTCCCAACACGTGATTGGCATAGCAGTAGCAGCCTGGGCCCTCCGGGCGTCCCATCGCGAGCAGATCGAAGCTCTCCGCTTCAATCAGGCTCTGATGTATCTTCAGTTCCAGCAGTCTGTGCTTCCCCGATCCCCCGGCAGATGGCATCTCCCCCTGGACGATCTGCTTTACTTCCTCGCGGACCGCACCCACACCGGATCTCACATGCAGGCCGAGCAGCCCGCCAAGGCACGTATTCGGGTCGGCATCGACTGCCAGCACTGGTGCCCACCGGCGCTCGATGAGCCACTTCACGGCGATAGCAGCCAGTGTCGTCTTCCCGACGCCACCCTTGCCCGTAAACGCCAACGTCCAGCTCATGATCCATCGCACCCCGGGTCACCACAACTTGATGCATTATAGCGTACCGTCGATGCACAAAGGTCAGGCAGCGGAGCACCCCGCTCTGTTTGACGAGGCGAACGGGCTCAGCGGCAATCCACGGGATCGCTGCAACACCCACTCGATACAGGTGACACGTTAAAAATTGTACAAACGCTGAAGCTTGAGGCCCGTTTCGCCCACCAGGCCGAAGACACGCTCGGTATCCGCGACGTCCAGCGACCCCGTTCCGCACGCAGGCGTGATGAACGCCTGCTCCGCGAGCAACCGCTTGTCGATCCCTGCGCGCTCGGAGAGGTGGTCGGTCAGCTTCTCAAACCGCTGCACCAGGCTGTCCGCGGACTCTTCTCGAACGGCGCTGCTGGTGGGAACGATACCCCATGCCAACGCACCGCGGTTATGGACGACGTGGCGTGTCATGTGTTCCGGATAGAGCGCTACGGTTTCACCGTAGTCGTATGCGTCGAAGTTCACCACATCCGCCCCGGCGTCAATGGGAATCGACCAGTCGGTGTTGCCGCAGCAGTGGATGCCAGCAAGAGCCGCTTCTCGGTGTATTCCCTCTATCACCTCGCGGAGCTTGCTGACAACGTCTTCGCGTTGGACGGATACATAGGTCGAGCTGCCGAAGGCTGAGAGGATGGGTTCATCGATGAAGCAAAGCACGTGACCCGCGAAAGGTCTGAACTTCTGAATCTGCCAGCGGCATTTCATCGTCAAGCCCTTCACAACGGTGTCAACGAACTCTTCGTTGTAGAACACCGGTCGCTTGTTCTCGTCGACAATGGTAAGCGCGAAGGAGACCGGGCCCGTAGTCTGGCACTTGACGAAGGGGAGCTTGTCGCCGATTGCCCTGAGACGCTCCTCCAGGGCGGGTATCCCGACGGAATAGGCGGCACCGATTGCGGCTGAGGAGCAGTCTCCCGTTTCCTCGGCAGAAAGATAACCCTCGTAGAACGCTGCTAGATCCTCCGAGTAGTCGCCCGAAGTGTCAAAGAACATGCGTGCCTTTTCCTCGTCGATCACGATTCTCGGCAGCCCCTCGGAGTACTGGATTTCCATTTGCTCGCGCAGGGCGCGCTTAGGCAACTGAGGCCATGTTGGGGCTTGCGGCGTAGCGGAGAAAATGATGTCAAGCGCACCGGCGGGATCACGGTGAGGCATGGAGCCTATCGCTGTAGCCGTGCATCTAGGCTGGATATTCATCTGCTGCACTGTCCAATCTTCTCCCAGAGTGTGCGAAAGCGCGCGGCAAGCTCCTCGTCCGCCGTGTCAGTCAGGACCAGCCCGTCGCGGTCGGCGCGGCGGATAGTCTCGCTGAAGGGCAAGCTACCCAGGTACTCGTATCCTGCAAGAGCTTCCTCGAGGAAGAGGCTGTCGCGGTCGCAGGTGACCTTGTTTCCGACGACGGCGCATCGTTTGATGCCGAGCTCCGCTGCCATCGTGCGTATCGTGTCGGCAGTCTCCACCGCGCGGCGCCCCGGCTCGACGACGACGAGCATCAGATCAATCCCCTGTGCGGTCGCCCGCCCGAGGTGTTCCAAGCCGGCCTCCAAATCGAGTATCACGAAATCGTCCTTGTATAGAACCACATCCATCAGCAGCGAGCGCAATAGCACGCTCTCGGGGCAGGCACACCCCGAGCCTGCGCGTTCGATCGCGCCGAGGACGAGAATATGGATGCCCCTGAAGCACCCCGATTCCTGCTCCGCGATGTCCGACACGTCGGGATTGAGCTTGAACACCTGCCCGTATTGCTTCACTTTTGCGCCGGTGCGTTGTTCGATAAGCGCCGTCCGCTCAACAAGGGGGACGAGCTTTCGGCGGTCGTGCTCGGGCATGCCGAGTGCCGCCGCCAGATTCGCATCCGGATCGGCGTCGATGGCCAGCACGCGGTGCCCGTCGGCGACGGCGAGGTGCGCGAACATCGCCGCCAACGTCGATTTACCTACGCCGCCTTTGCCGCTTATAGCAAGCTTCAATGCCATCTTCCGCTGCCAATCCGTTGTCCGCTGCTTCGTTGCGGCGTCATGACGACGCACTGTGGCACGGGTTCCGAGTATGAAGCGGCGCGGTAGGGCTGGGTTTATCGCTCCAGCTTGTCGCATGGACACATGCGCCTCGACACGATGCAACGTACCGGGGAGTATCTTGCCCGGAAGATTCATCAGCCGTCAACCGTATCGTACCCAGCCTACACCGTGGGCCCTGCCCACACCCTGCGCTTTGTCTGGACGGAACAGCGAGATATGCCGCGAGCCGGTCGGCCCAGGCGGCGCAGTGGACATTGTATGGGCCTTGGTGGGGCTGCTGTGGGCCCACGCCACCGGTGCAGCAGGAGCACGCGCTCAACGCTAGACGATCGACCCGGACGGGTTGGGGCTGGGTCCTTTGGCCCAGACGCAGATCCAAGCGATAATGGACGGATGATCGGGTCAGAGCCACGGTCCGTCCTGGTGGTCCTGCCGACGTGGGTTGGCGATTTCGTCATGTCCACGCCCACACTGCGGGCCATTCGCCGACGCTTCGCCGGGGCGCACATTCTGTTTCTCATGGAATCCAATCTGCGCGACCTTGCCCGTGGCGGGGATTGGATGGACGAATGCATTGAATGGCCGGCGCGGAACCGGCGTACGCCGTGGCATCGCGAGTACCGGGCGCTTGTGAGGAACCTACGCCTGCGGCGACTCGATCTTGCGGTTGTGCTTCCGAACTCCGCCCGGTCGGCCATCATTCCGTTTCTTGCGAAGGCAAGGCGACGGATCGGGTACAATCGAGAGGGGCGCGGGTTCCTGCTCACTGATCGCGTGACGGTGAAAAACCGCCGGGCCCGTCGCACCGTGGGCGGCGCGCCGAGGAACTCATACGGCAAGCCGGGCAAGTCGTCAGACGATGCACCAGGGGGAGAGGGCGAGACTGGTAGCGGGCCACAGCCGCACCAGCCGGCAAGGCTGCCCGCGGCCCATGCATCAGCAAGCGTCCCCGCGCCGCCCGGCAGGTTCACTCCGCTGCCACTCGTCGAGTATTACGCCGACCTCGCTGAGGCTGTGGGGTGCGAACGCCCCGGCGACAAGCTTGAGCTGTTCACCACGTCAGACTGCGAACAATCGCTTGAAGAGAGGTTTGAATCGTGGGATTCTAGGGGCGGAGATCCGCTGGTGGTCATCAGCCCGGGAGCAAAATACGGTGCAGCGAAGTGTTGGCCGC
>JBHHXS010000304.1:0-4153 GCA_046757145.1 Phycisphaerae bacterium
TATCCAATAACTTTGACTATAGTCGGCCGGACGTGGCGATCTGGACGGACTCGCTGATGATGCTCAAGAAGTGTAAGGCACTCTACACCGGTAAGGACATTCCCATTGTACCGAATATTGTTGACGATGCGGCCTTTCCGTTCGTAGCGCAGTCCGAGCGCGAGCCCGGCATGATCATCGTGTTTCCGCGGAAGGGGAGCTATTTCATAGACGAAGTGTTCAGCAAGTACCGCCGAGACGGAGGAACGTACTGGAGACCAAAGCTGCTGCATCGGCTGCCGTTCAAGAAGCTGGCGCGCTGTTTCGGTCGGGCGCAGGCTTTCTTCGCAGCTGCGGACGTGGAAGGTTGCGCGCTCCCGCCACAGGAATCCATGGCCGCGGGCGTCGTGGTAACCGGCAAGGATGCCGGGGGAGCCAATTTCTGCATGCAGCATGAGGAAACAGCCCTCGTATCGACGGATGTCACTGAAGCGGTGGAGAACCTGAAACGCCTCGAGGACGGCGATCTGCGCCAGCGCCTCGCAGACACCGCGCATCGGTTCATCTCACGTTATTTTCCAGCGGCTGAGCCGGCGGGCTTCTGGCGAGATATTCTCGGCTTGCCCAGTAGCTGATATGCCGCTTCGCACATCGCATTTGAGGATCGCCCTCGCCGTGTATTCCCCTTTAGCCGCCGTGATCACTGGACTGACATGCGGTACCTTCCACATGAGTCGGATGTCTTTGATCCGGTCAGCTGTCTCTGAGTGCGCCGATGGCTGAGATAACTGCTAGGGGACTCGCACGTAACTCTGCCTACGCGTTGGTAGCGCAGCTGTGGCGCGTGGGCTCTCGCTTCATTCTCACTCCGCTGATCATAGCGAAGATCGGCTTGGACGGTTATGGCGTCTGGACCCTGCTCTTCGTCATCTGTGCCTACGTCACAGCAATAGACGTCAACTTCGGTGTGGCTTACAGCAAGTATACTGCCGAATATGATGCAAAGCGGGATTATGACCGCCTTGCTCAGATCGTCGGTTCCGGCATGACTCTCATCGGTTCCATTGCTGCCGTAGCGCTTACCGTGATATGGTTCTTCCGCGCGCCGATCCTTCGTACCCTGGGGGTTCCCGCTGAAATGCTGGAACAGGCAGGGCAGGCGCTACTGCTGGTTTCGATCTGCGTCGTGATGAGAATGAGTATTGGGTGCGTGTTCTCGATCGTCGCCGGACTACAACGGATAGACATTCGCTACAAGCTGAGCATCCTAGCAGCGGCGATTGAGTTCATCATAACGATCGTGTTGCTGATTCGTGGCTGGAAGCTGCTCGCTCTTGCTTTCGGGCACTTCTGTGGGCAGGTTGTGTCCACGGCAATAGCGTGGCGATCGTGCCGGCGCCTGTGCCCGGACTTATCGCTCTCACCGCTGAGGACGAGCGTTTTTGGAATCCGGCAGATTTTCTCCCTGGGAGGGCGCTTTCAACTGCTCTCCGCCGTGCAAGTGTTGATCCACCAGTGCACCAAGCTTTTGTTGTCCGGATTGTTGGGGGTGTCGATGCTCGGCATCTCCGAGATTGCCACGAAGCTCATATCGCTGGGCGTCGCCGTTGGGGGTGCTGTGGTTGCGCCGATAATGCCTGCATTCTCCAACTTGTACTCACTTGGGGATCGCGAGAGAATTCGCGGGCTCTACGAGCGTGCGTCGCGGGCCGTCGCGCTCGTCTGCGTACCCTCTTTTGCCTTCCTGGCGATCTTTGCCGACCGCATTATTCTACTATGGACCAACCAGGAGTACCCTCTCGCCGCGTGGACCGTTCGATGGATAGCGCCGGTTGCATTCTTAGGTATGCTGACGGGCATCGGAACGGCAGCGCTCCGCGGGAAGGGCACTATTCGATTGGAGTTGTTCTACGCGCTCATCGGACTCGGCATGCTGGTGGTGCTTTATCCGCCGGGCTACCTGCTGTGGGGCTATAAGGGAATGATCGGTGCTGAGGTGATCGCCGGCATTCTGAGCGCTGCGTGGTTCCTATGGGCGCTCGCGCGGACGGAATTCCAGCAATTACTGCAATACGTTCGCGCGACCATCTGGCGTCCGGTAGCTGTCTTCTCTCCCCTGTTTGTCCTTTCTGTGATAGTTGCTCCTCAAGTGCACATACATGCGGGTACCGTGAGGGCGCGTGTAGGTTGCCTCATCGACGTCGCCTTCGTCGGTTCGCTGTTTGCGGTGATCAGTGTCGCGCTTATATGGTACGGGCTGCTTACCACGTCAGAGCGCGTGTGGTTTACGTGCCGCTTTCCTGGGGCAGGCGGCACTCGCATTAGGCGCCTGTTGAGATGCCCCGCTGCAGCAGAGCCGAAAGATAGCCCTGTGCCCGATGTCCGGTGTGGGCGGTGAAGATCGCGCTAGTTAATCAACCGTGGGATAGTTCACTGCCTCCTAAGCAGACTTCCCTCTCGATCTGGGCATACAATGTGGCCTCACGCCTCGCACAATCCTGTGAGGTCACCGTATATGGGAGGAGCCCGGATGGGCGGAACTATGTGGAGTACCAAGACGGCGTACGCTATGTCCACATTCACTCATCGCTCGATAGGCGCACAGTCAATATGCTTGAACGCTTCAGCAGACGGTTCAGCGTCCGACGACCGGTGGTCGCATCGTCAATGTATTACCTGGGATACGCCGGAAGCGTAACGGCTGATCTCCGTGCCAATAACTGCGATTTCGTGCTGCTGTTCAACTTCTCCCAGTTCGTCCCCATGATCCGCAGATGGAATCCCGGAATCGCGATAGCACTGAACATGCAGTGCGAATGGCTGACGCAGTTTGACCGCGGGATGGTAGAACAGCGAGTCCGAGCAGCCGACTGGGTCATCGGGTGCAGCGCGTACATTGCCGGAAAAGTCGGAAGAAAGTTCCCCGGCATGGCAGATCGATGTGTGCCGGTATTCAACGGTGTGGACCTGCGCAAGTTCGTCTGCAGCTGTAGCCGACAGTCAAAGAAGGACGACTTGGGGAAGCGCCTGCTGTTTGTCGGACGGATATCTCCGGAGAAGGGCCTGCATGTCTTGCTGGAGGCGTTCCGCGATGTGCGGCAGCGCTATCCAGACGCACGGCTAGAGATAGTTGGGGGTGATGCGCCGTGCCCTCGGGAGTACAGTGTTGATCTGTCGGACGACGCACAGGTAGCGGCACTTGCTCGGTTCTATAATGGCAGGAGCTACTTCTCACAACTGCGGGAGCAGGCGGTCTCAGCGGGAGTGCAAGACAGTGTAGAGTTCACGGGTTCGGTGCCGCACGCAAAGGCAGTCGAGCATTACCAGCACGCCGACGTGCTCGTGAACCCCTCTCTAAGCGAAGCGTTCGGCATGAGCCTGGTTGAGGGAATGGCAAGTGGACTTCCTGTCGTCGCGACGCGCGTCGGCGGCATGACTGAGATTGTCGAGGAAGGCAAAACGGGCCTCCTGGTGGAGCCCGGCGATCACCGCGCACTGGCGGAGGCACTTCTCACCATCCTCGATCGCCCGGATTGCGGTCGCACGATGGGTAAAGCCGGACGTGAGCGCGCAGCTCACCTTTTCTCGTGGGATCGGATCGCGGAGAAGATACTGCAATTGGCTCGTCGAGAACGCGTAAGTTGAGCAGCGGATCTGTGCATGCAGCAAGTACAGCACAACCCACGTTGCGCGTCGTGTGTATCGACGAGCTGGAGGGGTTTGAGAGACTTCGTTCTACGTGGGACTCGGTCTACGCCTCGGATCCACGTTCGCACATTTTTGTATCGTGGGCGTGGTTGAACGCATGGTTTCAGGTGACACCGTTCGAGTGGCTGGTGCTCGCCGCGCAGCCTCGTGAATCCGAGGACTTCGTTGCCTTTCTTCCACTGGCAACTACAACAATCGGATGGGGACGAGCGGCGCTGCGGCGTGAGTTGCATCTGGGGGGAAAACCGCTGGCGGACTATACCGGCCTGCTGAGTATCCGGGAGTATGAGTCTCAGGCGGTGGATGCGTTTGCCCGCTACATCCTGGACGACATTGAGTGGGACGTATTCTGTCTCGCTGACGTACTTGACGACCGTCTTAGCGAGCTCAAGAAACACCTGTCGGGTGAAAAGCTGCACCTGACCAACGGTGTCGCAAACGCCTGCCCATATATGGCGCTGCCCGA
>JBHHXS010000305.1:0-4137 GCA_046757145.1 Phycisphaerae bacterium
GATGGTCGGATTCGCCGGACCGCGAGTTATCGCGAACACGATCAACGCCGAGCTCCCGGAAGGGTTTCAAACCGCGGAGTTCATGCTCAAGCACGGATTCGTTGACCGGATCGTCCCGCGCGCGGATCTCCGGACGGAGATCGCGCGCATAATCGACTACTGTGGAAAGTAGCGTGGCGTACCTCGTGCGTTTCCGGTTGTCGATCGACACGTTCCGGCGCGTGGGCCTTCGACCCGTGAGGCGTGGTATTTCCCCAAAGTATTCACACAGGTAACGCCGATGAGTAAGTTGCAACTGTTGGTGTCGTGCGGTTTACATCAACAGGCGTAGACCTGTTTTCTCCCAAACACGGTTCCATGCACCAGCGGACAAGGATGTGGAAGACGCTGGGCTGCCTAGCCGCAGCAATGTCGGGTACGACGGTCCTGCTCGATTGGATGGCCCCGGTGCACGATCTCTCCAGCCGGACCATGACGTCGCACCAGTTGGTAGGACTGGTTCGCCGCGCCGTCAGCGAAGGCGTAGTGATCAATAGCAAAAGGTGGGTCGAGCTCGAAGTGGCAAGCGGGCCCGCGGGGATTCTCCAGGGGCGCATGCTCACCGCAACGGGCTCGGGAGAAGTGTGGCACTTCCTTGTAGACCGCGACGGCATCCCCCAGCGTGGTCGCCACTGGCGACTACAGAAGCCCGTTCCTGATTCACCTGGAACCGTAAGAGTACTGGTTGAGCAATCGGTCACGGGCCATGAATTGACCGCCGAGCAGTGGGCCTGCATCCGGGCGCTCGCGGCGGCTCTGTCGGGCGCCACCGGCAATCGGACGCCTTCGTTACCGGTTCGCATGGACCGCAGCATCGCCGAGAGCTAGCGGATGTAGCCAAGAGAACGCAACGACTGGATGTGTTGCGGACTCATATCTGCGACGCGAGGGCTGGACATGCCGCGTGTCTGTTGTGTCAGTTCGTTTGAGAACACGCGCAACTCCTCCCGCATCCTGGCGGCGATCTCCGGATGAGCCTCGATGAGATTGTTCCGCTCCCGTGGATCATCTTGCCAGTCGTAGAGTTCCGCCGTCGGTGAGCCCACCGCTGCGGAGCCCGAATCTCGGTTCTCCGGAGATGGGATGAGCGTGTGGATGTACTTGTAGCGCCCGGAGTACCAAGCGAACTTCTCGCCCCCATACAGAATCGACTCGCTGAAGCAACGCCTGTCCTTGGTATCCTTGCCCATAACGGCGGGCAGCAGCGATTCGCCAATGAAAGTAGGCGGCGGTTCTACATCCAGAAGATCGAACACGGTCGGCATGATGTCAATGATGCTCACCAGGCTGGGAACTACGCGTCTGGCTGGTGTGATCTTTGCAGGCAGCTTGACGATCAGTGGTACGTGGACAAGCTCGTCGTATAGCGTATGTCCGTGCTCAAACCCGCCATGGTCCCAGAACTCTTCGCCATGGTCCGCGGTGATTATCAGTGTCGCCTGGTCGTACAGGTTCATGGCTTTGAGGTTGTCGACGAAACGGCCGACCTGCGCGTCGACAAACTCGACCTCTCCCAGGTAGGCGCCCCTAATGTAGTCTATGTCCTGTGGCAAAGGCGGGTCCCGTCCGTCGTTGGTACGTAACGCGAGGCAGGTGTCCAAGTCCAACGGCAGCGGCGGGTCTGCGCGACCGCGTGTGTGCCGCGTGGCGTACTCCGCAGGGGGATCGTAATCAAGGTGTGGATCGAAGATGTGTATCAGCACGAAGTTGGATTCATTGCGGTGTTCTGCAAGGGCTTTCAGCGCAGTGTCGACCGTTTCGTCAGCCCGGCGGATGTCCCAGTTATAGGCATAACGGTGGTCAAACAGGTCGAATCCGCGGTCAAGATGGAGCATCGGGCTGACGAACGCGGCATTGGCGAAGGCCAGAGTCGTGTAACCGGCCTGTTTGAGGATCTCCGCAGCTGTGGGTACCTCGTCTCGGATCACGGTGAGGGCGGTGTTCTTCCCCATTCCGCCGTGGATTCGCGGCCAGGTGCCCGTAAGCAAGGAGGCGACCGCCGGCAAGGTCCAGCCGGAAGTTGAGATGGTACGATCAAACCTCACACCGTCGGCGGCGATTCCGTCGATCGCGGGGGTGGTCCGGCCAGGATTGCCGTAACAACCCAGGGCATCTTGGCGCAGCGTGTCGATGAGGATGACGAATACATTGCGCGGCTTGCGACCGGCTAGATTCCAGACCAGCAGGGCGGAGCCAACGATGACGATTGCCGCAAGCACGGCAACGGCAGGGCTTGCTAAGCGAGCGCGCGACGGAGCACCTTCCGTCGCTGCACGTGAAGCTGTTCGATGCCTCCTGGTTACGGTGTCCTCCCGTTCGGTGGCGACGGCGGGAACCCGCCTAGCGCTTGAAGTTCATCTCGACGGGGCCGCGCTCCAGGATCACCGCTGTCACCCGCTTGTCGTCTGTCATTTCGAAGCGCCCACTGAGCGTCCTCGCGCCGACGACTGCGGTGAACCAATCGGGCCCCGTGGAGAACATGGGTACTACAAGATCTCCTATCTTGGCAGTGAGCAAGTCTCCGTCATACGTCATGTCAAGCGTTCCCCACGTCTTGCTGACGTACTTTCCCACGTATGCCCGTGGATCAAGCGTCAAGCCGCCCTTCGCGGGATTGGGCCCGCTCGGACTCCGCGACACGCGCCGGTCGGATTCCTCATAGGCCTTCTCCCGCAGCCTTTCGTGCAGGTCCTCGCCCTGTAGGTTGAAGAGGCGATCGTAAACGTCGCACGCCACAAAATCCGCAAAGTGCATGACGATCTCGGATGAGTTGACCAGAACAGCGACGCCGACGCCGCGCTCGGGCATGAACGAGATGTGGGAACGGTATCCCGGGAACATTCCGATGTGATAGACCAACCTGTTGCCTTTGTAGCTACCCAAGTACCACCCGAGCCCGTACGCTTTGCCTTCGAATTCGAATATACGCCGCGGTGCCGCAACCTGCTGCGTTTGCATCTCCTTGACACTGTTTTCAGGTAGGATTCTGCGCCCGTCTATCCGCCCGCCGTTGAGGTTGAGGCGCAGCCACTTGACGAGATCCGATGCGCTGCTTCCGATCCCGCCGCCGGCATGCATCGTACGGTCGGTCTTAAGCGTGGTAGAGACGTGCCACTCGCCGTCGACCTCCTCGACAGGCATGGCGACGTTGCTGCTAGCGTACATCCGGCTGGCACTGCAGAAAGTGTTGTCCATACCGGCCGGTGCAAGGATACGCTTGTTAAGGTAGTCCTTCCAGCTCATTCCGGCAGCCGCGTCAATCATCCGCCCGAGCGTGATGTAAGGCACGTTGGTGCGCGTGAACCGTTCGCGTGCGCGCACACGGCTCAGCTGGTCATAAAACAAATCATCGTCCATCTCGCCGGTAAACGACGCTGCGATGTTGATCACGAAACTGTTGATGTCCCAGCGCAGACACAGCAAGTCGCGGACGGTGACTGCAGCAGCCAACTCCGGGGCAGCTAGCATAAAGCGTGGCAAGTAGCTCTTGACGGGCGTATCGAGATCGACAAGCCCTTCCTCCGCCAGCTTGAGCACCTCCATTGCGACAAACGGCCTGGTGCTGTCCGCGAGGAAGAAGATGGTATCAGGGGTCACCGGCGCCTTGGTGCGCGGGTCGCGTGTTCCGAATCCCTCGAGCAGCACGACCTTGTCGCCCCGCACCGCTGCCACCGCCATCCCCGGAACGTGGAGTTCCTTCATTATCCCTTGCCAACGCGAGCCGAGGGTCTGCAGCGCGGGAGCGGTGTGCGACGCGCCGGGTTGTGTGGCTTCTACGGGCTTCTTCGGTGCGACTCCGCCCGCTCCAGACGACTCGCCTGACGTTTGTCCCATCGCCATGTGACCAACGAATAGTGCCCCCAGCGCGGCCATAAACGCAATACGCACGTCCACATCCTCCAAATACGGGTGTCACAAAGTACTTCGGCCTGCCCCCAGACCGGGTCCAATTATAGGCTATCCTAGCAGACACGCCATGCGACATTACCGGGTTGCCAGGAGAGGGTCCGTGACAGAATCGGCGGGGCGCGATCCGAGTCCGCAGCGCGAGCGACGGGTACATCATCATGACGCCTACGAGCCCAGGTCATTCCGAAT
>JBHHXS010000306.1:0-4053 GCA_046757145.1 Phycisphaerae bacterium
GACTGCGGGACACTGCCTCGCATCCGTCGATCCGCGTGGATTCAGGAGGCACTCGGGTATGATAATACCAACCGGGGCAAGGACTCCGGCATTGAGCGGAATATCCTCATTGATGAGACATCGTAGACAGTACAGCACCGCACTTGCGACGATCGCCCGGTTGGCGTTGAGGTTGCCCGCAAGCACGGGCCCCGTGCCGGTAAAGTCAACGGTCGCCCGGTCCCCACTGACCGTCACCGACACACACACCGGAGTTCCATCATCCAGACTATCCTCAAAGCGGTGTTCCCCGTCGGGGAGCCTGCCCAACGCCCGTCGCACCTTTCGCTCTGCAGCTTCTTGGATATGGTTCATGTAGTGGTGCACGACGTCGACGCCTACGCGCGCCATCAAGCTCTTGAGGTCCCGCACCCCCGTATTGTTCGCGGCTACCTGCGCGGCGATGTCAGCAAGGTTCTCATCCGGTGCGCGCGAGGGATAGGGCTGCGCAGTCAGTAACGCGCGTAGCGCCTCGTGCCGTGGTTTACCTGCACGCAGCCACCTGAACGCACGAATCAGCACGCCTTCCTGATCCAGCGACGTCGAATCCGGGGGCATCGACCCCGGTCTGGTACCGCCGATCTCCGCGTGATGCGCCCGGCTTGCGACGAAGAACAGAACGTGCCGTCCCGCATCATCGTGGACGGGAGTTATAACCGTAACGTCGTTGAGATGCGATCCACCGCGATACGGATCATTTGTGACGTACACGTCCCCAGGGTGGAACCGCCCCACATCTTCTATGAGCGCTTTGACGCACTCCGCCATGCTGCCCAAGTGCACCGGGATATGCGGAGCATTGACTACAAGATCGCCGCTGGGCGTGAATATCGCACAAGAGAAATCCAATCGTTCCTTCACATTGGTGGACAACGACGTCCGCTGGAGTGTAGTGCCCATTTGCTCCGCGATCGCCGCGAACCGATTGTTGAACAGCTCCAGTTGGATGGGATCCACCTCGGCGGAGACCACCTCGCGCTCCGGGCTCCCATGGGTATCCGTCAAAACGACATCGCCCGTCTCCGCGACCACACCTGACCACCCCTCGTCGATCACGATCGTACTCGTGGGTTCGATCACTATGCTCGGACCCGTGATGGACTGGCGAGGTAGCAGCTCATGTCGCAGGTACACTGGTACATGGCGCACCACCCCTCCGACGACCATTGGAGAAGTACGCTGACGCGTACCGGCACCGCGTGCCCCATCCCCATCCTGCGCATCCGCGAAGCGCCACTGGACGGCGTCCGCAGTGGGGGACGGACCTCTAAGCTCAACGCGGACTACCCTTATGTCGATCGGGCGATCATCATGGCAGTAGCCGTACAGTTGCCGGTGTTTTGCCTCGAAGCGCTCGCGCGTCTCTTCGGACGGCCCCACCGGAACGCTTATGAGTGTGCACTGCCCGGTATAGCACAAATCCCATGTGCGAACGGGGTCGGAGATGGCTTCGAGCGCGACGCCGTCGTCCAGCAACGCTCTACGCAACTCCGAGGTGATGCTTTCGAACAGCGGTTCCAGACCACACAAGGCGCGGTCGCTGGTACGCGCCGGCTCCGCGCCGCTGCCGCCCGCTCGCGCGTCTCCCGCCCCATTTGACCGGCGGTCCTGCAGTCGCCGGCGCACGCTACGTTGCCCTATGCGCTTGGCCTCGGCCACGCCGATCCCGAGCGCGCTGAGCACGCCTGCAAACGGACTGAAGCAGATCTTTGAGATGCCCAACTCCCTGGCAATAGCACACGCATGCTGTCCGCCCGCGCCTCCATATGTGCATAACACGTACTCGCTCGCGTCATATCCTTTGGCAATTGAAATGCGCCTGACGGCAGCGGCCATGTTCGTATTGGCGATGCGCACGAACCCTTCGGCCAGGTCGACGGGCGTCAACGACGCGCCGGTGGCGCTGCCCACTTCACGCGCAAGTTCCTCCATGCGTCGTCTCACACAATCCGTATCAAGCCGAAAGGGGAAATGGTCCGCCACTACTCGTCCGAGCAGGACGTTCATATCGGTCACCGTCAGCGGTCCTCCCCCGCCGTAGCACGCGGGGCCTGGATCGGCACCGGCGCTTTGCGGGCCCACGGTGAGTTTCTGGCCGTCAAAGGAGCAGATACTACCTCCGCCCGCAGCAACTGTCTCGATGGCGAGCATGGGAGCCATGATGCGTACACCAGCCTTGACAACCTCGTACTGAAGCTCGAACGCACCCGACGAAGGATCCACTCGAGAGACGTCCGTGCTCGTACCCCCCATGTCGAAACCGATGGCCTTGCTGAATCCCGCCCGTCGGGCTACATGCGCGCAGCCCACGACGCCAGCGGCCGGACCGGAGAGGATCGTGTCCTTGCCCCCCGACGCACCTGCGTCGATCAGCCCGCCGTAGCTCGTCATCAACCTCAGGCGAGCGCCAGGCAGCGATCGTTGTAGCGAATCTACGTATGTACGGATAACCGGCGCTAGATAGGCGTCGACAACCGTGGTGTCGCCACGCGGCACTAGACGCTCGAGCCGTGACACCCGGGAAGATATCGAGACCCGAGGCCTGACCCCCATGTCCGGGGAATCCGTTAGCGAAGCATGCGGCCTACCGGTGTCCCGTTCTTCGCCCCGGCAACCGGAAGACCCGCCGAACCCCACTGACTGAGCAATCTGAGCCACCTTCTCCTCGTGAGCGGGGTTGACATGCGAGTGAAGCAGGCATATCGCCAACGCCTCAATCCCCTCCTGGCACAGCCTCTCAAGCTGCGCGCGCACTACGCGGGCGTCGAGTTCGCGAAGCACGTCGCCGGTGGCACTTATCCGCTCGTCGATCTCAACGACGGTCGTGTACAACTCGTCCCGTTTGCGGATGTGCAGATCGAATAACGCGGGGCGATCCTGATAACCGATTCTCAGAACGTCGCCAAACCCCTCGGTCGTCACAAATGCAGTCTTGACCCCTTTGCGCTCTAGCAGAGCGTTGGTGGCCCGCGTGGTGCCCAGCCGCACATCGATCGCTCTGGCGAGGCCTACCGCGTGCGATCCACCCCGAGGAACTCCCGGCGCCGTGACCGCAACCGGATCGTTAAGGCCAAGACCCAGCAGATACCGTATCGCAAGTAAAGGGGCCTCTTCCGGCGAGCGAAGCTCGTAGCTCGCGCCCAACATGCGGGATAGGGGCCTTGGCAATCCGTCTTCCAGGAACAGTGCTCCGGTCGCGCTATCGAAGCCGACAACACGAGCGGAGCATGTAGGCGCGTCAACGCCGCTTTGTTCAGGTTCGCCGGTCCTGCCCGACGTCTCACCGACCGGCGCCAGTCGATAGCCCACCCAGAAGCCCTCTGGGTCACCTATTCGGTGACTATCGCGCAGGCACGCGCGTGCACCGTTACCAGGGTCAGCCTCGACGGACTCCACCGTCCCCCGCACGGCGCTTGAGCTGAGGACCTTGCAGGTTGCTAAACTGCCATCCGGACGGCGCGCGACAACGTCGGTGAACGTGCCGCCCACATCTATAAAGAAATGCCAATTACGAGTCAAAACCGGGACACGTCAAAAGTCGACTATCTTAAGTCGGACCGGTGAGCAGCAATTGCCAACAGCGCCCAGACCCACCGATAATGCTTCCACGCTGTCACCGCTGCTGTCCATGACAGTTCTTGTATTTCTTCCCGCTCCCACACGGACACGGTTCATTCCGCCCCACCTTGGGTGTTTTCCGGCGGATGGTCTCCACCTTGCCCTCGGTGCCCTGTGCTCTCATGGCCGCTGCACGATCCGCCGCGGCGGCGGCGAAACCGGTACCGGTTGCGTCGGCATGGCTCAGGGCTACGTGTATCGGACCTTGCACGCCGGGAACACCTTCACGCTCACCACTGGTCGCCCGGATCTTGAAGATTATGTCGGTCACGCGTGCGGCTATGCGCCCCCACATCTGTGAGAACAGGTCCCGGCCTTCGATGGCGTACTGGCTCTGCGGATGCGTCTGATCACCGCCGAGAGGACGCTGCATGATCGCATCCTTCAGGTGATCCA
>JBHHXS010000307.1:0-4049 GCA_046757145.1 Phycisphaerae bacterium
TCGGTGAACTCTCTCACCACGGCCTTTTTTCTGTACACATAACAGCAGATCCACCCCCCGGGCTTGAGCTTGGCACGAAGTCTTTCGAAGGTTGCTTGAGGCTCCGGCATGTGATGAATGACTTGATCACAATTGATGAAGTCGAAGAACTCATCAGGGAACGGCAGCCCGTTCAGATCAGCCTGAACGAATGCAACGCGCGCGTCATTGACCTGCTTGCGGGCTGCCTCCAACGCGCTGCGTGCGCTGTCCACTCCGAACACCGTCGCGGAACTCGCGTCTGCCAGGAGGGCGGCATCACGACCGGCGCCGGTTCCGGCGTCAAGGATGAAGTCCATGCCCTCGAGGAATTGCCCGAGTCCGTTTGAGCCGTCGAACCCATATCGGCTGAAATACCACTCAGCATAGAAACGCCGGGTGTGCTCGCGGTAGTACTTGTGCTTCGACCATTTGTCGCTGAAGGAGCGCACGGTTTGTGAGGACGCCACTTCAGCGGGGACGAATGTCGGTATCCCGTTCAGGATCGGGTATTGTGTCCCCCGTCCGGCATGCAGCGTCCCCTCGCACACATCGTCAGCGTCCCGCTTTGTCACGCTGACGTGGAACGGCTCGAGCGTCTCGGGGTGGACGAGCAGTCTAAGTGTCGACTCGCGCATTGTGCTTCACCATTCACGGTCCCGCTGCGCACACCTGACCGAACGCCCACCAACCAATGCGCTGCGCACAGCCGATTCTCCGGGCTTCACATGTTTTTCGGACGTTGCGGGGCCTTGCTTGAACTTTCGCCGTGCCGGGGCCCGCGCAGGCTCACACCGTCTTCGATGCCCGTGTTACGTGATCGTTTTGGCGGGGCGGCGATGTAGTGGGTTATCCCAGCCGCCTGCTGCCGAAGCGCAGGTGCCAGTCCCGCGGGCGGGGGGCGTCGTCGTATGCCCCATTGCGATGGTCATCAATGTCCAGCACTTGTCTCCAGAAACGAGCGGCAAATGCCGGATGGAACTCACCCCGCCCGACTTCGATCGTCGGAATGCGGGGCATGCGCTCGGGATAGTGCAGCCCGATCAGAAGGGCGAGCTCCGTCTCGCGGATGATCCGCCTCCGGAGCAGGGCGAACACGTCACGTTGCAGACGCCCGTTGCGCTTCATCCCCGGGGTCCCTGACCCCGCTGCGCCTGACCTCCCGACTGAACGGAGGGCGCACGACGGACATCGTAAGCCCCATGCATCTGCCAGAACATCACGACGGCTGCAACGGTCCCGACGGAGATGTACTGGATGGGCAGCACGCGCAGGAAGTGGCTCGCGGGTATCGGCGCGGGCAGCCCGCCCACCGCTGGGCGCACGCTCGCCCACACGTATCCGATGACCGCGATCGCAGGCACGGCAAGGATGGACCACAGCGCCGAGCGCACCGGAGCCACGTGGTGCCCCACGTAGCTCCCAGTGACCACCGCCGCCGCCACCACGAAGCAGACCTGACCGTGTTGGATGGATCGCGCGCTAAGACCAGCACAAAAGAACGCCATAGCCACAAGCGCTACACCCGTTACAAGCCCAGTGTGCTTTAGCCCGTCGCGCAGCGGTGTCTGTTCTTCTGGTCGGCGGTGGAAGAGTCTGGCACCGAGCACCGGGACGTCAAATCCCGCTGCCAAAGGAGCGTCGGACCTGCCGCCGGCGCCCGCTGCCGCGGGGTGCGATGGTCGGGTGAAGCACCATTGCGTAACCCATGCGGACACGCCCAGCGATAGCGCTACGACTGCGAACCAGGCCATCGCCTCGAGGGCCAACTTCAGAGGAAGGTCTCGCCCGACTACGGACCCGCCGTCAGCGTTATCCACCAGCAGCGCGCACGCTGTGCTCCCGCGCAGCGACACCGCAGCCAACCCCAAGGCAGTGGCGACCATGCCGATATCTACTCGCCGCTGCCCAGCCAGTGCTGCTCCCATGGCGGAGGCCACCACAGCAAGTGCCGCGGCCTCGATGAGCATGGTGGCAGCGTTGGAGCGGGTGAGGATGCTGACCGCACCCAGCGGGTCGTCCGGCTCGACGGCGAGCCAGCCGATGGTCAGGAAGATGGCACCACCGATCGCCCATGAGCCGAGCGTAGCAGCTCTGGCCGACAAGCTGTTCTGCGGATGGCCCGGACTCGATACATAGGATGCTGCATTCATGTCGCAGCGTGCTCCAGCCACGTGTGGCGCTTCAAAACATTCTCAATCTGAGCGCGAGCTTCATCATCCAGCGGGCAGAGAGGCAGGCGGAAGTCTTCCTCGAGCATTCCGCTGATAGCCATTGCCGTCTTAACGGGCAGCGGGTTCGGGCCCGTACGACCTAGTCCCACTGCCAGATCGTGCACTTGCTGGTGGAACTGCAAGGCCGCCAAGTGGTTACCGTCGCGCGCCGCGGTCACGAGCGATCTTAGCAACTCGGGACACAGATTGGCAAGTACACTGATGACGCCCAGGGCACCGATCGCCATCAGAGGCCACGTCAACGCGTCGTCTCCGCTCAATACGACGATGTCGCACCGACTCAGCAGCTCCGTCACGCCGTCAACGCTGCCGGTGGCATGCTTGATCGCCACCACGTTGGGGCATCGCTCGCGCAGGCGCACCACGACGTCGTTGCTGATCGAGACGCCGGTGCGGGCCGGTACGTTGTACAACACGATAGGCAGGCTTGTAGCCTCCGCGATCGCTGCGAAGTGACGGTACATCCCTTCCTGTGTCGGGCGGTTGTAATAAGGTGTAACCACAAGAGCTGCATCCGCGCCGACGGATTCGGCATATGTGGTGCGGCGAATCGCCTCGGTGGTGCTGTTTGCGCCGGTGCCCACGAGCACCGGGCACCGCCCCGATGCACGCGCGATCACCGTTTCTACGATCTGTTGGTATTCGGAGGACGTTAGCGTGGGTGTTTCGCCGGTGGTACCGCAGGGAACCAGCCAATCGGCCCCCGCGTCCATTTGCCGATCCACCAATGCGTTAAGGCGTGGCCAATCAACAGCCGCGCCGTGAAACGGAGTCACCAGTGCAGTCATCAAACCGCGCAGGTCCTCTGTCGTCGGAGAAGATAATCTAGCCATCTCGCAGCCCTCCCTGAGTGTATGGGTTCATCCGTGACCGTGAAGGTCCAACAGCCGTTTCATTTCGCGAACAGCCTCGCGCATGCCTACGAAAACCGCGCGAGACACGATGGAGTGACCGATGTTGAACTCGCAGAAGGGCAGGCTCGCCACCACAGCTACGTTGCGATAAGTCAGGCCGTGTCCGCCATGTACCTCAAGCCCCAACTTCTGTCCGGCGGCTATCCCGCTGCGAAGTTCATTCAACGCAGCGGAGCGCTCCTCGCCCGTGTGGGCGTTCGCGTAGCGTCCCGTCCAGAGTTCGATCGCCTGGAAGCCCGCGTCAGCCGCCGCTTGCACTTGGTCGCCTCGGGGTTCAATGAAGGCACTTGCGATGATCCCCGCCTCGCAAAGCCTGCTCACCGCCCGGGAGACGCGAGTTCGCTGGCGGACGACGTCCAGTCCGCCTTCGGTGGTGAGCTCTTCGCGCTTCTCGGGAACTAGTGAGCATTGGTGCGGCTTGAGATTCAGGGCGATATCCACGATCTCGTCGTCGATCGCCATCTCCATGTTGAGCTTCACTGATACGGTGTCGCGTAAGAGACGGGCGTCGCGGTCTGAGATGTGTCTGCGATCCTCGCGCAGGTGAAACGTGATGCAGTCGGCTCCGCCCAGTTCAGCCTCAACGGCAGCCCATACAGGGTCGGGCTCGTCCGTGCCGCGGGCCTGACGAACCGTAGCCACGTGATCAATATTAACTCCGAGCCCGGGCATGGCGTCCGTCTTTCCTTATCCGGCAGGCAGGAGACGTAGTCCAAGCAAGGTGGACCGGCGTCATTATAGCCTATAACCACGGCGAGTAAACGGGGTGACCTTGCGTGAACGCGTCGCAAGGATGTCCGGAAGCAACGCCGAGCGGACGTCGCAGACAAACTGTCGGCCCCATTCCACCGCATCTACGGGCCTGCACGTGCCCGTGCCGGTG
>JBHHXS010000308.1:0-4022 GCA_046757145.1 Phycisphaerae bacterium
CTTGCGAATCCTTGCGTTAGAACGCGAAACGCCGAGGCGTCTCGGCCTCGGCGTTGGTCGTTAACCCGTGGGTCGGCGGATTTCGCTACGACCCGTCAACTAGCGGGGGCAGGACTCGAACCTGCGACCTCCGGGTTATGAGCCCGACGAGCTGCCAACTGCTCTACCCCGCATCGCGTGTGTAGAAGACTAACCCCGCGCAGGTGATGCGTCAAGCCCTGAAGACGGCATCCAGTCGGCAAGGAGGCTGAGACGGAATCGGCAAATCCGTGGTGCCATTGTGGGGTCGCCTATCCACGCCGGAACCGCCCGCAGCGCCTGAGTGACCAGCCAGCATGCTCGCGCTCGCAGCCCTGATCGACCGACCAAGCCTCGCCGTCCGTGCCACGGACCCGCGTCAGCGGTATGGCGAAAAGACGGTCGTGAGCTGCTGTCATGGCATCTCTGCCCTCATCTTCGCGCCAGAGGTAGGGACGACTTCACGTTTCTCTCGACGCGAACAGGTGTGCAGCGGCTTGCTGTTGCCCAAGTTGGTACGGGAAGTCGCGAATTGGCCGGGTGGACCAACCAGAATCGGATGCAACTGCGCATCCGCGCGTTTTATTGCACACAGATCGCTCACGTCGATGCTTAAGGAACCGCGTGACCATGCGTCGACTTTGCGAGCCGGGAGCACAGGCGACCTGTCCATGAACCCCGCATGTGCGTTCGGGCTCAGTCCATCGCGCTGAATCGTCGACCATGGGTCGGCTTAAACGGGCCTCGTAATCAAGCATCCGTGTCGGCAGTCGACTGGGTCGGATAGCCCTTGCGAACCCACTCGTTGACACCACCCTTCATGCTGCGCACGTTACGGTAGCCCATCGATTTCAGATAGAGCACGGTGTTTTTCGAGAACTTCCCGATTCCGCAGATCATAACGATACGAGCGTCGCGATCGGACGGCAGTTTATCACGATGCTGTGCAAGTGCATCCTCCGGGATGTTGATCGAACCGCCAATGTGCGCTCTGGCAAACAACTCCGGAGGGCGCACATCGACGAGCAGGGGTTTATCGGCCTGTGCTAAACCCCGATGCAGATCATCCACTCGAATCGTATCGTGAGGGTTCTTGAGGTTCTCCAAAAGACTGGCAAGAAACTCGTCGTTCTTACCCGGTCCAACGGCTCCGGGGGCCCCACTGGTCGGGCAGAGAGAGGGGAAATGTCGTTGCAACGATGAAGCGTACTTGAAGATGTTGTCCGGGAATATGACAACTGCAATCGTGCCGGGCTCATCGGGAATCGTCCTAAGCGCTCCTACTAGAGCCATGCCGGAGCTGGGCCCCGCGATGATGCACTCCTCACGGTTGAGCCGAAGACACATGTCGAACGACTCTCGGTCAGTGACCTCGATGGTGCGATCGTACATCTCCGGGCGATAGAGCTTTGTCTGTTGTAGCTGCGTAAGGCTTCGCACACCGGGAATGTCATGTCCATCTTCCGGATGCACACCGATCACCTGAACGTCGCCGCGTTTTTCCTTAAGAAACTTTCCTGTTCCCGTGATGGTGCCACATGTACCGAGCCCAGCCACGAAATGCGTTATCTTCGCTCTTGTCTGCTTCCAGATCTCAGGCCCGGTAGTACGGTAGTGACTGTCCGGGTTCGCCTCGTTTTCGTACTGGTTCAACATGACGTAGTCGGGCTGCGTCGCCGCTGTCTCGATCGCGGCAGCGATCGCACCCTCCGGCGCACCGGGCGCGGGACAGAGGGTGTCGTCCAGCTCGACAACCGCGCTTCCGAAGAAGCGTAGCACCGTTCGTTTTTCGAGCGGAATAGCGGCTGACAGCGGCGTCCGGAGTCGATACCCCTTCGCGTTGGCGATCATCGCGAGTCCAAGTCCGGTGTTGCCGGAGGTGGGTTCGACCAGCTTGCTGCTGGCCTGAAGCACCCCGCGTTCTTCGGCGTCCCGAACCATATTCGCGGCTATCCGGTCTTTCACGGCGCCAAAGGGGTTGTACCATTCGAGCTTGGCAAAAACCTGCGCGTTGTCGAACGGCAGCACCTTGTTGATACGGACAAGAGGCGTGGGGTTCTCCTCCCCGGAGAGCAGACCGATAATTGAGTCGTATACACGAAGCGCGTGATCGTTCATGACATCTTTCACCGCCGACTACTATACTCCTTATTCAGGGCGCGTGGAAGCTATTGTACCGGCGCCGTTAAGGTGCGGCGACTTAGTTGAGCGCGCGCCGAGGAGCACGGATATCCGTTGCTCAACGGCGGCCATCCTGTTAGACTTATACTAGGTGTCGGCGGTGGGCGAAAGGTCGGAGACTGGGCCATGAAAGCTAGCAATACTGTGTGGAAGGAGCACCTTGAGGGTACGCTCCCCGAGCAGCTCGCACGGGAAATCGACACGTTCGAAACCGAGATTGAGCTGCGCTGTCAAGGCAAGCTAGACGAGAAAGTTTTCGCAGAGACCCGCCTGCGGCGCGGCGCCTATGGGCAGCGCTACGACAACGGTCAGCGACACGACGGCAAGCAGACGAGGTCTTTGGCCTACCCGCAGGATAAACCGACCAAGGGCCCCAATACCGTCTGGGATGCGCCGGGCATGCAGCGTATTAAGATCCCGTTCGGTGGCGTGAATCCGGAACAACTGGAGACCTTGGCTGAACTGGCCGAGGAGTATTCCGACGGTGTCATCCACATCACGACTCGGCAGGATTTCCAACTGCATTTCGTTCAGCTGGACGACGCCACGACCCTGATGCGCCGCCTGGCCGCCGTCGGGATAACCACACGCGAGGCGTGCGGCAACTCGGTTCGGAACGTGACTGGCTGCCCCTACGCAGGCGTATGTAGGGACGAAGTATTCGACGTAACACCCTATGCCCGGGCACTATCTCGCTTCCTGCTTGGTCACCCGGACGCGCAGAACTTCGGGCGCAAGTTCAAGCCGACGTTCAGCGGTTGCGCGCAGCACGCGTGCGGTCTGACCGCAATGCACGACCTGGGCTACACAGCCGTCAAACGCATCGTTGACGGCAAAGAGGAGCGTGGGTTCCGCTTCGTAGTGGGCGGCGGGCTCGGCGCGGTCCCGCACCAGGCGAAACTGTTCGACGAATTCCTACCAACACACGAGGTCCTGCCGCTGGCGCAAGCAATCGCGCGAGTGTTTGCACGCCATGGGGAGAAGAAAAACCGCGCCCGAGCACGCATGAAGTTCCTAATCAAGAACTGGGGGATAGACAAGTTCAAGAGCGTGGTGCTCGAAGAACGGCGGAGTTTGCAGCATGACCCGCGCTGGACCGAGTACATGCGCGATCCGGATGACGACGAGAAGCCACTCAGGCCGCCCGGCGACTTTCCACCGGCCAGCGGTAACGAGCGCTACCAGCGCTGGCTCAAGACCAACATCCGTGAGCAGCGACAGGCGGGATACATCACCGCTACGGTGACCCTGCCACTCGGAGATATCTCAGCCGACCAACTAAGAGCGCTCGCGGACATCGTTCGGCGCTTCACAAGCGGCACGATACGAACTACCGTCGAGCAGAACTTCGTCATTCGTTGGGTCAGCAAAACGGACGTGCCGGCGCTCTTCGAGGCGTTGGAAGCAGCAGGATTAGGCGAGGACGGGGCTGGCCACATCCTCGACATTGTGGCATGCCCGGGGACCGATACGTGCAAACTGGGAATCTCATCGTCGCGCGGGCTTGCCGCAGAACTGAGAACGCGTCTGGCTCAGAAGAGCTACACCATGGGCGAGGCGCTTCAGAATCTACATATTAAGATAAGCGGGTGCTTCAACAGTTGCGGACAGCATCATGTCGGTGACATCGGCTTCTATGGCGTCAACCGCATCGTTCAAGGGTACCAGGTTCCGCACTTCCAGGTTGTGCTAGGCGGACAGTGGGAGGACAACGGCGGCTCGTACGGACTGCCGGTGATAGCGATTCCGTCGAAGAGGGTACCAGACGCACTTGACCGCATCACCGATAATTCTCTTCGCATGCGGCAGAAGGGAGAGGGCTA
>JBHHXS010000309.1:0-4005 GCA_046757145.1 Phycisphaerae bacterium
GTCATGATGATGTACCCGTCGCTCGCGCTCCGGGCTCGGACCGCGCCCCGCCGATCCTGCCACGAACCCGTCAAAGTCTGTTGCCACGATGACACCTGTTCCCCTGTCCGCACTTCGTGTAGACTTAAGAGAGATCGGCGGCACCGGGCGCGGTGGTGCGGCCGGGTGTGTTATCCTTATAACGGAAGAGGTGAGTCCAATGTTCGAGGCGATCATGGTCGCAATTGTGCTCTTCGGATCGCTGTTTGTGATGACCCTGTTCGGGCTGGTTCAGACCGCTTGATCCAAGGCGTTTGCGGTTGACACGAGCGGGCTGGTGACCGTGTACACAGGAGACTCGGGTAGATGCCAACACTCTTTGTTTCGTTTACGGCGCTTCTCTTGGCGTTCATGTTTGGATTGCTGGACTTCTTGATCCAAACGGGCTAAGTCGCGTATCGCGCCGACCCTGCGCGTGCTGGCTTCCCAGGCGGTTGGGATGTCCCGGCACTGCCCAGGGCTCCCTGACGGGCGGCTTTGGTGCATGGGCTTTCTCGCCGGACGGACTACGCCGAACCAGCCCCTGTGCACGCAGTACGGGGCACGCGCTTGGCGCCTGACGACTACCGGCACCCCGCGCGTGGTAGGCGTAGGACGGTATGCTTGTCAGCCTGAGAGTGTTGTTGTACAACCGCCACACCCTACAGCGGTGGCCCGGCGCTGCCGGGCGCGTTCGGTGGGGCGTGTACCCAAGTGGACAAAGGGGACGGGCTGTAAACCCGTTGGCTAACGCCTTCGAAGGTTCGAATCCTTCCGCGCCCAGTCGATAAACAAAGCATGCGAATCCGCGATCTTATTGATCAGAAGGTACCCACGCTCTCATTCGAGTTCTACCCGCCCACCGACGACATCGGCTTCTGGGACCTGTACCGCACCATAGAATCGCTCAAGCCCCTTTCGCCTACGTATGTGTCGGTGACCTACGGCGCGGGCGGCAGCACTCGGCCCAAGACGATCGATCTTGTGCAACGTATCAAAGGCGACATTGGGATCGAGAGCATGGCCCACCTGACCTGCCTCGGGGCGACACGCTCCGAATTGGGAGTGGTCGTCGACGACCTCAGACGCCACGGGATAGAGAACGTACTGGCCCTGCGGGGTGATCCCGAGGCGGGGCAAGAACGCTTCGTCGCCACCAGGGGTGGGTTCGCCCACGCAAATGAGCTGGTGGCATTCATCCGCGATCGATGTGACATGTGCATCGGGGCTGCCTGCTACCCGGAGCGGCACCCAGAATCACAGAGCCTCGAAGAGGACCTGGATAACCTCAAACGCAAAGTCGACGCCGGCGCCGACTTCCTGATCTCCCAGTTGTTCTTCGATAACGACGCCTTCATGTCGTTCCGTGATCGGGCGGTTGCCCGCGGAATCAACGTGCCCATCATCGCAGGGATAATGCCCATCCTCAGTGTCAAACAGGTCAAGCGCTTCACCGACATGTGCGGTGCTACGATTCCTGCCAGCCTCTTGAACAGCATCGAAGCCGTCGAGGATGATCCTGAAGCCGTACGCCACATCGGAATGTACCACACGACGCGTCAGTGCCTCGATCTCCTGCACAACGGCGCCGCCGGGATCCATTTCTATACCTTGAACCGGTCGACAGCGACGCGGGCAATCTACCAGCTGATCAGAACCAGGCTGGTGCAGGCCCGATCCGAAAGCTCGGCTGTTTGAAGGACGTCGCCCATCACGTCCCGCAGACGTTCACATGGTCCCCGACCCGAACCGTCCCGCCCTGCAACACCTGGCCGGCCACTCCCCCACGCCCGTGCTGGTTGAGCGTCTGCCTGAGGCCCGGGTGGAGCTCATCCATGAGCGCGCACGGTCGCGACTCATCATGAATCAACACCCGTGCATCGCCGATCTGCAGGCTCAGGCCTATCGTCGCCGGAAGATCCAGCCCCTCGATCAGAATGTTGGCCCTCCGCGTGTGCCACGGCAGCCCGACCCCCAGTTCAGCACACGCGTCGCGCCATGCTTGGGCAGAGAGAAGTGTGACTTCGCGTTTGCCGGGGGCGCGATCCTCGCTCGCCAATCCCCTTCTTTCCACGAGCGTAGCCTCGGCGACCTCGGTCATCGCCTCTCGTCGGTGGGGACGATACGCGATGCCTCTGACGACACCCGCCGGCTCATGTCCTGCCTGTGCGTTCACAAAGACCCCTCTTCACCGCATGCCGACGGAATCTTCATCAATGCATGCCGGCAGAATCTGTCTGTGCTGCGATAACGACTATCCCCGCGATTACCAGCAGTACGCCCGCAATCTGGCCCGGCGTCAGGCGTTCCGATAGTGCCGGGTGGAGGCGGGCAGTTACCGCGATGAGGGCGAAGCCCCCTCCGACCATGACGGGGTACGCGATGCTGATCTTCAGGGCTTTGCTCTGAAGCGCATACATGTAAAAACCGGCGTTCACCGCAAAGCAGAAAAGGCCTCCCATCAGGGTAGCGCTCGTGACTACGGTCTTCAACGCCGGCACCAGTCCGTCGTGCAGAATCCCCCCCGATTGCTCGACGCTCTTCATACCGACCTTCATCAGAAGGTTCGCCGCAGCATTCAACACCAGCGCAATCATAAGGGCTATAACGTACTGCATCAGCGTTTCCTCACCTTGACCCGCGCCGGGGCCGCCGCAAATCCGTGCGAGCCGGTACCCCTACCCTCCCCCGACGAATCGACCTTCCGGTTTTGCCGGGGTAGCTGACCCGACACACTGGTATTGCACGTCACGAACAACGCAACCATGAGTCTAAAACCCGAGTTCACCGGATCCGGTCCTGATAATCGCGGGACTCATGAAACACGGTACTACATACCAGACCCGCGGAAACCAGACAACGGCTCGACTGCGTCGATCGTGTGCCGGCAGTGGTGTCACCTGGCGGCGGGGGAGAATGCAATCTGGAACGCTGCAAAGTCGTCGAGGGTGACGCGCCCGTCGCCCGTGAAGTCGAAAGGCTCACATCCGTCGAGGAGGCCGGCGACTTCGGGCCCCGTCATGCAGTCGGACCACACGGAGAAGTCACTCATGTCGACGCTGCCGTCGCAGTCAATGTCTCCAAGACCGGACTCGTAGGCGCCGCGGTCGATGCGCCCGCACAGCACGCGGGCCACACCCGCCAGGTCGGTTGAACCAAACGGGGTGAAACTGGGGTCGCCGCTGTTGATGCACGGCGATCCGAGCAGGAGGCGCAGATCGTCATCGCCCGTTCCGGGCAGGTTGTCCCCGCCGTCCGCGTCGGTGAACATAGGGTCATCACCGAAGTTGCCGACACCCGGATGCTGACCGGTCCACCCCTGGATGCAGTTATAGGTAGCCACCACCGGCCTGCCTACGAGATTGATCTGCGCCGATTCGTCCATGCCGCCACCGTCGCTGTTGCCCCACAGAACGGAGTTCGTCAGTACCAGGGCATCGGGACTGGCAAGGTAGATCCCACCTCCATTGTGCGTGGCAGTGTTGCCGCTGAACGTGCAGTTGACCAACTCCATATTGCCGTTCACGTTGAAGATCGCCCCGCCGTCGGGCGCCCAATTCCCGGTGAACACGCAGTTGATGAGTAAGCCGGTCATGCTGGCGGCGTACATCCCACCGCCCTTTGCGGAAGCGGTGTTGCGGCGAATGATGCAGTTCCGGATCGTGGGGTTGGCGGCTGTGAAGAATACGAATATCCCTCCGCCGCGCTCATTGGGGTTGTCTACGCTGTTCGCGTTGCCGCCCTCGATGACGAACCCGTCCAGGATGATCGTGGACGTCGTGTTACCCGCGAAAACCACGTGGTACGCGTTGTCACTCATGTCCCCACCGCTGAAGTCGTCGCCATTCAGATCACCGCTGAGGATTGAATGGTACACGCCCAGCTTGCGCTCGTCGGGATCGGGAGCGCCGCAGCCCGCGTAGCCGCCCAGGATGGCCACGTTGCGCGTGGGCAGTAAGAATGAGGTGGTGCGGAGCCCGCCCGGCC
>JBHHXS010000310.1:0-3982 GCA_046757145.1 Phycisphaerae bacterium
CGTCGGGCTGTTGTGGGCCGTGCCGCTGTCGTGCCAGGCGTCGTACTCGTCCTGCCCGCGGAGCCAACGGTAATTGTTTACGGGGACGTTCAGGCTGACCTTATGGCAAGTCGCACAATACTCACTTCTGGTGAAGGTCTCGTTCTTCATTTGTCGCTTGTGCACCATGGGTTTGGCTTTGAGCACCAGATCATGAACGAACGCGCCGACCGATCCCGTCGCAGCGGATGCGAACAGATACGGGTCTTCCTGCTCGTCTGCGATGTTGTAATTGCCGTTGCCGGTGTTGTTGTGGATCCGGTCGATCGCGTGGCAGGCCAGACAGGTCAGACCGGCCTGCGCTTCGGGCCACCGCCGGTCCACCGGCTGGGCCATTCTTCCGGCGAGCATCAGTGCGGGATCGTGACAGGCGCTGCACCATTTGCTCTTGACCATGCCTATTCCGCCCACGGGTTCACCCAACAATTCCACGTGTCGCTCGACCAACTCATTCGGCTCGTTGGCGCTTTCGCGCAGGGAATTGATTGTGGCCTCGTAGAACGGATTGTTGAACGATGCGAACCGGTGCGCCGAGCGGGACCACTGCTCGACGATGTCCGGATGGCACCGACTGCAGCTTTCGGCGCCGAGATTGGTGCTGACCACGAAGCCGTATCGCTGAAAGTCGTCCTCGAACGAATCAGCGGGATAAGGCGCGCCACGCGTGATGATGCGGGAGGGCAGGTACCCACCGGTAGTGGTCGTTGCCGCCGATGGAAAGAACGGGCTCTCGGGCGGTACGAAGGCCGCCGGAACAAACGGGAGATCCAGAAACTCCCCTAGGACGCGCGCCCTGGCACCCGCGCCGGTGTAAGTTCCGTGGCGCATGGCCAATTGTGCCTCTTGCGTCATCTGCACGCCGCGGTCCGATAAGCCGTGCACCGCGACCAGCACGATCCACAACGTGAACACAGCAGTCACAAACCGCCGAGAATCTCTGCGCAGTGTCGGAACGAACGACACGCTGCGGTGTATGCAGTAAACCACCGGCACGACCAGGGCACCCGCCACGTGCGTCCACCAGGCCCACGCGTTCTCACGAGAGGCCGCAGCGGTCATGATGAACAGCCCCGTAACGGACAGCACCAACCCGCAGATCACGAACAGTACACCTGAGACCACAGTCTGCAGACCACGGCGCTTCCATACGCCGAACAGATGCCAAACACCGAATGACAGCATGAGGACGGCCAGAACTAGACCGCCGGCGGTATGCGAGACGACCATGCCTTGAAAAAGCTTGGGAAGCGCCGTCTCAGCATCGGCGAGCAAGGTCCAGTTAAGCGCGTCGCCCAGCCTGTTTGTCAACAAGTAGAGAGTATTGGCCAGCATGAAGACGGCGGTGACCATAGCGATCGCGAGCACCCGCCGTGGACCCTTGGAAAGCTGGGGGCCGCGCGGCATTGCCCCTCTGGTGAGACCAGTCCCGCCAGTCATGATGATCGGTGAAACCTCTCTCCAAAGCGCACGCCAGATCAGCTACGCCCGTAACTCGAACCTGCGGGCATTCTATGACGCGTATCCAACAAACTCAATGGGAGCGCGTTGGTGCGTAGTGCGTTCGGGCGCGTGATGGCTCCGGCCGAGCCGGGCAAAGCTGTCCCAGCAAGTTCGCTGCGTGGTGTGCGGCGTCTTTAGTGGAATAAACTTAATAGGGCGTACGCTGACTGCCGCTCTTCCTTCTTCCTTAACTTCCTTCTTCCGCTTAGTCTGATAAACTGTGTTCTCGCGTTTGTGGCAGCCTTATCGTTGGACACGCAATTGCTGTTGAGGAAGCACTCGTCATGCAATTCACGAAGGCTTACATCCCATATGGCGGATACTGGTGCACGCCGTTCTGCAGATGGCAGGGCAGTTTCAGCCATCTCCATTCCCTCGAATTCGGAGCGGAAGTGGCCGGCAGAGCTCTGGGTGAGCGCGGAATAGCACCGGAGGCTCTCGACGGGTTGTACCTCGGCACTACTGTACCGCAAAAGTGCAGCTTCTATGGCGCGCCTTGGGTCGCAGGCCTTATCGGCGCTCCAACGATCACCGGCCCCAGCATAGGTCAGGCGTGCGCCACGTCAGGCAAGGTGATCTCTAGCGCGGCCGCCGAGGTCGAACTGGGCACCCATTCGGCCATTCTCGCGTTGTTGTGCGACCGGACCAGCAATTCGCCGCACATCTACTATCCCAATCCTAGGGCCATCGGCGGCATAGGCGATACCGAGGACTGGGTCTGGGAGAATTTCAGCCGCGATCCGTTCGCTGAAAACTCGATGCTTCAGACCGCTGAGAACGTCGCCGCCAGGGCCGGTATCGACCGCGCCGCTCAGGACGCGTTGGCGGTGACACGCTATCAGCAGTACCAGGATGCCCTGAAGGACGACGCCAAGTTCCTCAGGCGTTACATGGTCGTTCCGATGGAGATCAAGGACTCGTCTCGCCGGAAGGTGATTGCTACCGTTGAGGGCGACGAAGGTGTCTTTCCCACAACGGCGGAGGGGCTGGCGAAGCTCAAGCCCGCACTCGAGGGCGGGACCGTCACGTTCGGTACGCAAACATATCCAGCGGACGGGAGTGCCGGACTCATTGTCACCACTAGGGAAGGAGCCGCGGAGTTCAGCAGGGATAGCGGGGTGACAATTCGCTTCATCTCCTACGGGCAGGGTCGTGCGGAGAAGGGCTTCATGGCGATGGCCAACGTGCCGGCGTCGCGGCAAGCGCTCGCACGGGCGGGCGTGACCATGAAGGACGTAAAGGGTGTAAAAACCCACAACCCGTTCGCGGTCAACGACATCTATTTCGCTCGGGAAATGCAGATTGACGTCGGCGCTATGAACAGGTACGGCAGCTCGTTGGTCTGGGGGCATCCACAGGCGCCGACCGGAACGCGGCTTATCATCGAGCTGATCGAAGAGCTGGTTATGAATGGCGGCGGCTACGGTCTGTTCACGGGCTGCGCGGCCGGCGACACCGCCCTGGCAGTCGTCATAAAGGTGGATTAGCTCCATGGAAATACCCGTTGAGAAGCGGTTCAGGGTCCTATGCGAAATCGTGCGAGCCCAGCACTTTGCCTGGCGGGACGCTGTACGGGCGACGGTGCCGGGTGTCGATCCCCAGCAGGTAGTCAATAAGATGTGGGAGATCACGGCGGTTGAGACCGCGCGGACCTATCTAAGGCGCATAGACCCGGGCAAACCCCTGGCTCTGCAAGTTGCATACTCGATGGCGTTCTCGTCGGTGTGCATGGGAGAGGGTGCGACGGTGGAACAGGGCGAGGGGGACGAAGCATTTGTGAAACACGCAGATTGCCCCTGGTACAGCTGGCATGAGCGCCTGGGCGTGCTGAACGAGGACCGCCCGGGGTGTGACACGTGGTTCAACGCGACCGTCAGGGAGATAAACAAGGCCCTCGGAACCAGGCTCAGGATCGAGACCCAAAGTGCTCTGCCCGACGGTGCAGAGTGTTGTCTGCGGAGGCTGTGGGTCGAATGAGCCCCTCCGATTCGCCGTTCCAGGGCCGTTCAATGCTCTGAAGCAGTGTAGGCGATGATACTGGGAAGGCGGATGGATCCGCCTACGGTAAGGTTATGGAGAACCAAACCATGTCGACGGGAAGCTTGGCTGAGGCATTTACACAGATTCCGGATCCACGTTCGGCTCAGGGACGGCGATGTTCAAGCCACTCGAACACCAAATCCAACAACTCGTCCATCGTCTGGCATCTGTGGTTGCGGGTGATCTCCTCATGCAAGTGCCATCAGATACGCTCGATCGGATTCAAGTCCAGCGTGTACTTCCGCAGGAAGTGAATCACGATCCGGTCGCCTTGCTGAGCCAGGTAGTCGCGAACCGCCCGGCTGTCATGGAAGCCGGCGTTGTCGCAGATCACGTGGATCTTCCGGTACTCAAACTGACCGGTTTTCGTCATGATCGCGGATTGCGCAACAAAAATGCGGTG
>JBHHXS010000311.1:0-3974 GCA_046757145.1 Phycisphaerae bacterium
AGCGTCCCAAGGCCAAGGATGTGAACGCGTTCCTGGGTAGAACGATCACTGCTGTCGGCAAGAAGCCCAGGTATGTCATCACGGACAAGGGCAAGCAGTTCTGGTGCGATGGCTTCAAGGCGTGGTGTAGGCGGCGGCGGATCCGACCACGGTTCGGTGCGGTAGGGAGGTATGGATCGCTGCTCCCCGCCTCATACTGCACTCCTTCCGTTCTCTGAGGGGCGACTGTTTATCGCGCGCCGTTGCTTCTTGTATTTGATGGGCGCATCTTCTCCTGGTGGCAGATAGAGGTAGTCGCCCTTTTCGTCGTATGGAACTGCGAGCAAGAACCCGTTACGGCGCCAGACATTGACAGTGGTCTTGCTGACTCCGAGCCTGCTACCGATCTCGTCTCGTGTTAGCAGGCCGGCTTCCCGCAGTCGGTCGAAACGACTCTTCAAATGGTAGGCGTGGCGAATGCGCTTGATCATCCTTGGGTGGGGGGTCGTTCCCTCATAGGTCCGGACACCGTGGTCTCGTAGGATCGCTGCGATCTCGGTGTCCGTATGCCTGTCCATCAATCGATCAATCTCGGCGACGACCTCGGGATCAATCTGTCGTAGTTTCCAGATTGGCAATGGCTTTGGCAAGGACAGCGATTGTGTTGCGCCGCCACGGAAGCGCACGTGCGCCGAGATGCTGCTGCCCTTAATCAGGGTGATGTCTTCGACCAGTAGGCGGAGCATCCGCTTGCGGTCGCGGTCCTGCGTTACCGGATCGCGCCACAGTCTTGGTAAGTCGGTGGCAAGTTCCAAAATGCGCGCTCGCTTCTCGCCATCGATGACTCGGCGGTCGGCATCGCACTGACGGTCATACTGCTCCTTGGCCTCCGTCAGATTGCGCAGCTTCGTGTTCCACTCGCCTTCCAGAGAATCCGCCACGAGTCGATTGGCCGGGTCGACACACATGTAACGCTGGCGAGCCAACGCCGCTTCGTACTGCGCACGTTCCACCTGCTTCTTGCGTAGCGCGTCCGCTTCCGCGAGCCGCGCCTCGAGCTCTTGCTGCACTGCCAGTGTGATCTCCAGCACCTTGGGTGTTACCGCATCGATAACGAGCTGTCCGACTGCCTCATCAATGTTGGCACCGGGGATGCTCTGACAGATACGCTCGCCGTGCTGGATGCCGTCGCGTTGGCAGTTGTAGATCGGCAACAGCCGTCCGCGGCGTTGCTGGTAGCGCACAGTCATCCGCTGGCCGCAGATGCCACAGATGGCGAGCCCCTGCAGAAGCGCCGGCCCTTCGCGGGGCGGGCTGCGCCGGCGATCGTTGCCGTGGATGGCAGAGTTGTCACGCAACAGCTCCTGATTGCGTTCGAAGTCTTCCCAGCTGATGTAGCTGCTGTGTGCGTCCGGCAGCAGCACCACCCACTCTTGGCGCGGCAGCTTCACTCGCATCCGGCGCACATTGCCATGCCGCCGTTCTCGGCTGCGACCGTAGACGAAGGCGCCAGCGTAGCGCGGGTGGTGCAAAAGCCGCAGCGCTCGTGAATGATCGAGCGCAACCCAGAGGACTTCCCCCTTGCGCAGACCATGCAAGATGCGCCGTGGAAACATCAGGTTCTGGCGCCGAAACTCCTTGACCGTGGCCGTCGCCGAGCCCGTTCGGCGGAAGGCCTCGAAAAACATGCGCACTGCCTGCTGTACCTGCAGGTCCGGATCGAGCACGACATTCCCCGCAGCGTCGTACACGAATCCAATCGGCAGCGTGCACTTCAGCTCACCACGTCGTGCCTTGCTCATCAGACCGCCGATCATGCGCGCACGCAATAAATGCAATTCCGCCTCGCTCATTGTTCCCTTGAGACATGCAATATAAAGCACTAGATCTATTTTCGAAGATATCCTATATTGGTTCTACCGTTCAGGTCAGAAAGCATCGGCGTCGGGTGGGGACGGAGTTCGGAACACTATGCGATGTGTTCTGGGGGGAGGTGGAGCCATGGGTCGTCCTGCGATTGCCGGCCGGGGGGCAGATGGCCGTTCCGGCGGCGTGGACCAGCCTGCCTTGCGATGCGATCCCTACGCGCAAGACCTCACCATGCCTGGAGCCTGGCCAGCTGCTTCAGCTGGCCAGATACTGTCGAGATCTCGGCAGCCGCCGGCGACGCGGCGCCCGTGGCGAGAGGCGACAGAAACCGAGGTAAGGCTCGGTGAGCTGTGGGATCGGTTGCCGGAATGCGAGCGAGAGGCATTCGGCGGGCACTTCTCGGGGATGCTGGTCAAGGCGGTCCTGCATCTCACGCGGGCGCAGTGGGCAGAGCAGGGAGGATGCCATGAGGCTAACGGCCACGACGGGCAAGATCAGGCACGACCATCTCAGCCGCGATGCCATCGTGTACATTCGCCAATCCTCTGCGCACCAGGTCCGGGAGCACCGTGAGAGCACCGACCGGCAATATGGGCTGACGGAACGGGCCCGATTGCTGGGATGGTCTAAGGGTGCAGTGAAGCACATCGACGAGGACCAAGGGCGCAGCGCGACCGCCAGCACGCATCGTCTTGGGTTCAAGAAATTGCTGGCCGAGATCGGGGCGGGACAAGTGGGCATTGTGCTGGCACTGGAAGCGTCGCGTCTGTCACGCTCGTCGGCAGACTGGCACCGACTCGTCGAGATCTGCGTGGTGACCTCCACCCTTTTGGCGGACGAGTCGGCGGTGTACGATCCGCGTGATCCGAACGACAGACTTCTGTTGGGGGTCAAGGGTACGATCTCGGAAGCAGAGCTGTTCACGCTGCGACAGCGACTTCACGATGGTCGCTGGAACAAAGCCAAGCGTGGCGAACTGACACGATCGCTCCCCGTCGGATACGTCCGTACGGAGACTGGAGAAGTGACCAAAGACCCCGACGCTCAGGTTCGTGCACGGCTGGGGTACATCTTCGACCTGTTTAAGCGGCTGCGCGTCGCCCGCAAGGTCCTGCTACAGTTGCGCAAGGAGAAGCTACGGATTCCGGCGCGTATCTGGGGTGGTCCGCGTCACGATGAGATCATCTGGAAGGATTCCGATTTGAGCGCCGTGGTCCGTATCCTGCACAACCCGACGTACACCGGTACCTACGTCTACGGACAGTGGGATTACGACTCGTTCGAGCGGTCGCCGAGGACGGGTAAGGCGCGGCTGCGGTTCCGTGCGATTGAAGACTGGCCGGTGTGTCTGCACGAGGTGTTTCCGGCCTATATCAGCTGGGAGGCGTTTATGGACAACCGACGCACGTTGCGATCAAACTGGTACCGCAGTAACAGCCACGGTGCACCGCGCAAGGGAGCCGCGCTGCTGCAAGGGATCGTCTTCTGCGGGCGCTGCGGGAGTCGCATGTCAATTCAACACTATGCGACAAAGGAGAAGCGATCCCCTGCCTATGCCTGCCTGCGCGCGTATCAACGCGATGGCGGCCCGACGTGCCAGTGCATGAGTGCGCAAGGCGTCGATGAGGCTGTGACACGGCTATTCCTCGACGCGGTCTCACCAGCCAAGGTGGAGATTGCTCTGCGGGCGCTTGCCGAGCTTGAGCGCACTCGCCAGCAGCGGTGCCGCCAGTGGGAGCTGCAGGTGCAGCAGGCTGAGTACGAGGCCCAGGTGGCTGAGAAGCGCTACGAGTCAACCGATCCCGAAAACCGCCTTGTTGCCTCCGAGCTTGAGGCCCGCTGGGAAGAGTCGCTGAGGCATCTTGCTAAGCTGCGACGAGACTATGAAGAGTTTGTCCGGCGGCAAGATGGACCGATCAGCGCTGAGGACCGGCGGCTGGTCGAGAAGCTCGCCGGGAGCCTCCAGCAGGTGTGGGATGCCGAGACCACGTCCATGCAAGAGCGTAAGACGCTGCTGCGCTTTCTGATTAAGCGCGTACACATGGACGGCGTGACCGAATCGGGCAAGATACGAATCGGCATTGAATGGCACACCGGAGCTCAGACGACGACCAAGATCGATCGGC
>JBHHXS010000312.1:0-3964 GCA_046757145.1 Phycisphaerae bacterium
AAGCCGCCCGCGGGGCCCTCGTTGCGATACAGCGTGTTAGTCTCGCGGGCGAGGTGGGTCATGAACAGATCGTAATCCTCATCGCCGTCGAAATCTGCTGCCACAACCCCCATCCCCGCCTCCGGCATGCCGTGCATATTGTACGCCGCCCCCAGCACCAGAGCGTCATCCACGAACCTTCCGTCGTGCTGGTTTACCCAGAGGTTATTCGCGTAGGCGTCGTTGGCTACATAGATATCGATCCAGCCGTCGTCGTTGAAATCCTCGCATACCACGCCCAGCCCGGCTGCTGCTGAGGCGGAGGAGATCCCAGCGTGCTCGGTTACGTCGCGGAACGCACCATCTCCCGTGTTGTGCAGCAGAACGTCACGAGCCGGAGGAAAGGCCAGGGGCCCGCAGTAGTCCGGAGTACCCTTGTCGGAGTAGCAGTCCTTCGGACTCCACTGGACATAACGTGCAATGTAGAGGTCGAGGTAGCCGTCACGGTCATAATCGAGGAAGGCGGCGGAGCTGGAGAACCCGTCGACGCGGATCCCGGCTGACTTTGTTATGTTCTCAAAGGTGCCGTCCCCCCTGTTTCGATAGAGTTGATCATGTCCGATGTTGGTGACGTACACGTCCGCGTAGCCGTCGTTGTCAATATCCCCGACGGCTACGCCTGCTCCGTACCCGCAATCACCCAGGCCGGACCGTGCGGTTACGTCGGTGAAGCGCCCGTCGGGTTCCTGGCGGTAGAGCCTGTTCGTGGGTCCGTCGCTCACTTCACCCGTTCGCAGGTTATGGTTGCCGTTCGTGAAGTAGATGTCGAGGTCGGCATCGTTGTCGAAGTCGAACAGGGCTACCCCGGATACGATGATCTCTGGCAGGTCGAGGTTGCCGTCAGCACCGTTGTCGTGGACGAAGTCCAAGCCGACCTGACGGGTGATGTCGGTGAAATACTGGCCGGCGGTGCCGCCTCGTGTTGTGCGCGCCTTGCTGTCGACTTGATCCTCTTTCTCGTGTGTGCGTGCGCGGTCGTTGCAGGCGCTGACCATGGTCGCAGTGAGAATTGCCAACGCGGCCAACGCGCGATCCGGCCTGTGTGGCCCGTCGCTAAGGCGCATAACCTGCCGCCTACCTGCATCGCGGACGTCTTCAGTTACAGTTACAACAGCGACGCATGTTGCCCAAAATCATTCGAAGCGAATCAGACTCCTAGCGTAACCGAAGCAGGTCGCCTGGTCAAGCGCCGGCTTCATCACATGGAGTAGCGGTCGGTGCCACGTCCGGCGACGCCCGAAGTGCTCCGGCTGCCGGCAGGAACCCGACAATGTATCCTGCTTGTGCCCCGTCGGTCGTCGCGATCGGCGGACGCATGAGGACGCGTGTGGTCAGCAGGAGATTCTGAAGTCTTATTGAGCAACACGGCTCGATGACCATCGATGACACCGGGAAAACTGATCCTCACCATGTCGGGTTGCTCCACAAAGAGAGCTGCGCCCGCGTGTGGGTGTGAGCCTTGATTGTCAGCTTCGTCCAGCGGACCTATAATGAGGGGGCTCGATGAGGAGTAGGGCAAGTCGTCTATCGGGACCTGCCGATGCATGAACGCCTGTTGTGCACCCCGTTGTTTACGGTAGAGCACAGAGTACATGAGCGGCCTGGGCGGAGCCCAGTCGAGCGGGACGTCGTGGTGCACCCCGGGGCGGTTGTCATCCTTCCGGTGCTCGACGACGGGCGCATCGTCATGATCCGGAATCACCGCTTTGCAGTGGATGAGGAGCTGTGGGAGCTTCCGGCGGGTACGCGGGAGGCGGGTGAATCCCCGTCCCAGACGGCGCAGCGTGAGCTTGAGGAGGAAACGGGCTATCGGGCGTCGGCGGTTTCCCCGATGTTGGCATTCTACACGTCACCGGGCATATTGACCGAATACATGCATGCGTTCGAGGCCACGGGCTTGACGCCGGTGGGCCGCAGACCAGCGGATGACGAGAGCATCGTCTGCGAGATTCTCGAGCCGGATACCGCCCGCCGAATGCTCTTCGACGGGACGGTGCGGGATGCCAAGACCATCGCGGTGCTTGCCCGCTATTTCCTTCGCTCCTCCCTGAGCGCAATCGGCTGACGAATCATGGGTTGGCAGGATCGAGATTATGCGCGCGACCACCTCGACCGCGGTCGCGCGAAGTATAGCTCAGCGGGCCCACGACTTGTGGGAGGGAGCATAGTCACCACGCTGATCGTCGTTAACGTGGTGGTCTACGTGCTGGAGTTGCTGTTTCCTCCGATTGGAGCGTTCATCTCGGGTTCGCAATCTCTTTCGCCTTTCGGGCCTACCATTCATCCGGGGGCGTTTGAGATGCGTGCAGACTTGGTGATGCGTGGCCAGATCTGGCGGCTGTTAACCGCGCAATACCTTCACGGGGGCCTGTGGCACCTTTTCATCAACATGCTGGTGCTACATTTTCTGGGGCGGCCGCTCGAGAGGCTTTGGCCGGCGCGGAGGTTCTTTGCCATTTACACCGTCTGCGGTTTGGCGGGGAACGTCTTCTACACCATCCTCGCATCGCGCGGGGTTATCAACCCCCGAACTCCCGCGGTCGGTGCCTCGGGGTGCATTTATGGTCTGCTGGGCATCGTAGCAGTGCTCTTTCCCCATGCGACGGTCTACGTTTACTTCCTGTTCCCCCTGAAGATTCGCACAGCCGCTTACATCTTCGGTGGTTTGGCCTTCTTGACCATCCTTGAGCGCGGCGCGAACTACGGCGGCGAGGCGTGCCACCTCGCGGGGCTTGTCTTCGGCGTGTGGTGGGCGATGAGAGGTGACGCCTGGTGGGCGTCGACCCGGTGGGGGCTTCCCGGCCGACGGCCTAGGCTGCGTCGACCCAAGCCGCGGGGCTTCGCGCGGAAGATCGCTCAACGCCGGGAAGACCAGGAGACGATCGATCGGATCCTGAGGAAGGTCTACGACGGGGGAATCCACAGTCTCACTGATCGCGAGAGAACTGCGTTGCAGGAGGCTACGGAGCGGCAGCGGGAGCGCGAGAGAGAGGCGGGACGTATCGATCGCCTTTGATCGAGAGGCTGTGGGGTGGACAGGCCATTAGACAATCCGATCAATTGGTCGTTCCGCGTGGGGCGCTTGTTCGATTTGACCATTCGCGTGCACGTGATGTTCATTCTGTGCGCCGTGGTGCTGGTCTGGATGGAGCTTCCTGAACCAGGGTCTGAACTGCAGATCCCGTTAGGTCGTGTGCTTCTGGACGCCCTGGGCACATACGCGCTGCTGTTTGCGATCGTCCTGCTCCACGAGTTCGGACACTGCTTCGGAGCCCGCTACACGGGAGGAGAGGCGGACGAGATTCTGCTGTGGCCCTTGGGGGGGCTCGCCTACGTACGCCCGCCGCATCGCGCGAGGGCCCATTTGATAACCGCGCTCGCCGGTCCCATGGTCAACGTTGTCCTGTGCTTGATCTGCTCGGTTGTCCTGGTTCTTTGGACGGGGCGCGTAGGTGCCGTACCGTGGAACCCTCTGCATCCTTTTCTACCGGTCGACTCGTCGATCTTGGCGACAGGTTCGCAGTTGTGGGTCATGCGGTTTTTCGGCCTGAGCTACTTCATCATGCTGGTCAACTTGGTACCGGTCTTTCCATTTGACGGCGGGCGAGTGGTACAGGCCTGGCTATGGCCCAGGACCGGGTATCAGACGTCGGTGGAGCTCGCCACCGGGACGGGGATGATCGGCGCGGTCGTCATCGGCCTGTTCGGCCTGTTCACCGGGCAAAGCTGGCTGCTGTTGATGATTGCAGTGTTCGGGTACCTGACGTGCTGGCAGACGCGCAAGGCGCTGAGGGAACACGGCGAGATAGACCTGACTCTTGTAGGCGGCGGGTTCAGAGAGGGCTGCACGTTTCTCGAGCCGGACGACGCGGTGGAGCGCAGGCCGGGCTTCTTCGCGCGGCGGCGGATAAGAAAGGCACGCCTG
>JBHHXS010000313.1:0-3943 GCA_046757145.1 Phycisphaerae bacterium
CTGCGTGATGTGCACGATTGTGTCGGCGGGCTCGTGCTCCTCGCCGTTGGCGACGACGACCGCCACCTCAGGCCGGTCACAGTAAATCCGGGCAATCTCGCTGCGGACGAGCTCTTTGAACAGTTCGGCGTCGTCGGCAAGCGTTCCACCGTCAGCCGTCGGGAAGGCTGTCAGATCGAGGCCGGGCAGGTATTGGCCAGGGTAGATCGGACTCGTACCCCCCGTCCAATCCAGAACGACCACATCGAGCGCGCTGCGCGGCATGCTCGCCGCGTTGCCGCAGTCGGCGAGGAACATGACACTTTCGGCCGACGTGCTGCGAAGGGTCATACCACACCCCGCGACAGCGATGCAGGCCACCAGGATAAGGCCGATAACCACCCGGCGCAGGCCACAGAGATGACATGATGATGTCACCACTTCCCTTCCCCTCTGCTCAAAACCGTGCCCTGGAGTGACGACCCCGATTGCCATCAACGGGTCGTCATTCAGTTGTTGCGCGGTCGGCGGGCAAAGTCAACCGGAGTCTGTGGGAAAAACGCCGTGCTACGCCTCCGCACGTTTGGACGCTGTATTATCGCACATCGCCTTGGCGAGAATCCATGGCTCCCCTTGACCGCCTAATGGGGGCAACGATCGATGGCGAATAAACGAGCGGATCATCGGGCAGCGCGGGCAAGCCGGATAATCCGCTGTAACCAGCTCCGCACTTCCCCTTATCGACGAACATGGGCGCCGGCAGGCAGCGGTGGGGCGTCGCGCGGGGGGCTATTCGCTACGGGCCGCATCGCTATAATGCCGCACTTGGTAGTGAGCGTTTGTAGTCGTTGATGGCTGGCGAACGAGAGATGCTCCCGATGGCACGCGCTGGTCCGGGGCGTCGCGTGGTGTTCGCCGATGTTGCGGCATTGCCTGGGGTTGCCTGACGCGCGTATGTTCCGTTTCACACACGTATGCTTTGAGCAATTCGGATACGTTCTGCCGGAGAACGTCGTTACGTCCGTGGAGATCGAGCGCCAGCTTGCACCGATCTACGAGCGTTTTGGGCTTCACGAAGGTCGTCTTGAGATGATGACGGGAATACGCGAGCGGCGATTCTGGGACGAGGGGACTGTGCCGAGCGAGGTGAGCACGCGGGCGGGGCGAGAGGCACTCGAGCGGTCCGGCGTAGCCCCCGGCGATATCGAGTGTCTGATTCATACGTCGGTCTCGCGTGATTTTCTGGAGCCGGCCACCGCGGCGGTCGTACACGACAACCTGCAACTGCCCCCGCGGTCGATCATTTACGACATTTCCAACGCTTGCCTCGGTTTTCTGAACGGCATCGTGTCCCTTGGCAACATGATCGAACTGGGGCAGGTGAAGCGTGGATTGATCGTAGCAGGTGAGAGCAGTCGGCAGTTGGTGCGCACGACGATTGAGCAGCTTCTGAGGAACCCTGGTTTATCACGGCGGGAGTTCAAGGCCGCGTTTGCCTCGTTGACCATTGGATCCGGTGCGGTGGGGCTGGTGATGGCCCATGATTCGGTGTCGCAGACGCAACATCGGCTTCTCGGCGGGGAGATGCGTACGGCTACGCAGCACAACGGCCTATGTCGTGGCAGCGAGGACATAGGCTTCGGCAGTCGAGCAGCGATGACCATGAATACCGACGCGGAGACCTTGCTTGTCGGTGGATGTCAGTTGGCAGCCCAGACATGGGAAGCATTTAAGAAAACGCTAAGCTGGGCAAACGAGGACATGGATAGGACTTACTGTCACCAGGTCGGTAGCGCCCATCGCGACAGCTTGTATGAGTCGATCGGGCTTGACGGGGCCAACGACTTCTCCACGTTCCCTATGCTGGGCAACGTCGGGTCGGTGTCGCTACCCCTTACAATGGCGATGGGGGTCGAACGAGACCCACCCGATCCCGGAGCACAGATAGCAATGCTAGGTATCGGCAGCGGGCTTAGTTGCGTAATGCTCGGCGTGCGGTGGTAGCGGCGTCTGATGACCGGATCCGTAGCTGAGCTGGGCGACCTTTACCCCTTCGAATCTCATTATCTCGACCTGCACGGACACCGGATGCATTACCTCGATGAAGGGTCTGGTGCAGCCATTCTAATGCTGCACGGCAACCCGACCTGGTCCTTCTACTACCGCGAACTGGTGAAAGGTCTTCGTGATGAGTTCCGAGTTATCGTGCCCGACCATATAGGCTGCGGTTTGTCCGACAAGCCGCGGGACTACGAGTACACCCTCGCGACCCACATCGCCAACCTCGAGCGCCTGCTCGATCATTTGGGGTTGGACGAAGCGGCGCTCGCACTGCACGACTGGGGCGGGGCAATTGGGTTCGGACTGTGCCTGCGGCGTCCTGAACTGGCGCGGCGCTTTGTCGTATTCAACACGGCGGCATTCCTGGGGCCTTGTCCGCGGCGCATCCGTCTTTGCGGACTTCCCTGGGTTGGTGAGCTGCTGGTACAGCGGTTGAATGCCTTTGCGCGATGCGCGCTCCACATGGCCTGTGCGAAGCGAGAGCGTCTGACAGAAGCGGTGAAGCGCGGGTATCTTCTCCCGTACGATTGTCCCGCCCACCGCTTGGCAACACTTCGGTTTGTAAGGGATATTCCCTTGGCACCGCGAGTGCCAAGTTATCAAATCGTTAAGAGGATTGAAGCTTCGCTGGCGCGGTTTGCTGATCGCCAGGTGATGCTCATTTGGGGAGCGAAGGATTTCCTCTTTAATGACTGGTACTTGGGGGAATGGGTCGCTCGATTCCCGGAAGCCGCGGTCCATCGATTCGAAGACGCAGGGCATTATGTCGTCGAGGATGCACACGAGCGTATCATCCCGCTGATGAGGGAGTTCATGCATCGACAGTAATCGTGTGGTTCGACACCTTTCGGACCGTGTGGGAACCGTGGTGATTCGTACACACCGCCTGGTTCTCGCGGGTATGCGGAACATTTCCGGCACAAGCGCACGCGTCACACGCCCCGAGCGAGGCCGGTTTGCTTGTCCGGCTGGACGGGCTAGTCATGGCGGGTTAGCATGAGTGAGAATCGTATGGACGCAATTCGTCCCAAGGGATCCGCTCCCAGCGCGTCGCCTCCGGAGGAACTGAAGGCCTTCGCAGGCGAGTTTGATGAGCGTTTTCGAGTGTATCTGAGCTCGCCGGGAGACGTGCCGCTGGAACTGGCGGACGCGGTGCGCTACTCGGCGCTTGGTCCGGGCAAGCGCATCAGACCGTATCTCGTGGTCCGCTGTTGTGAAGTCGTAGGCGGGCGTCGCGAGGACGCTTGGCCGGTCGCGGCTTCGGTCGAGTGCATTCACGCATTCAGCCTTATCCACGACGATCTGCCGGCTATGGACGATGACGACGTTCGTCGCGGCCGTCCGACCAGCCACAAGAAGTTCGGTGAGGCCTTGGCCATCCTAGCCGGGGACGCCCTGGTGACTCTTGCATTCGAGATACTGGCTGATCGGGTCAACGATGGGGAACTGGCGTCCGCCCTCGTAGGTGCCCTCGCTCATGGTGGGGGTTGGGCAGGTATGATAGGGGGTCAAGCGGCTGACGTGGTCAGTGAATCGCGGGCTCCTTCGGTGGCTCTCGCCCGCTACATCCACGAGCGTAAGACGGCCAGTCTTTTCGAGGCGGCGTGTCGCATGGGGGCGCTGATCGGCGGGGGACACGCGGACCAGAGTGCCTGTCTGTGCCGCTACGGCCACAACTTGGGACGGGCGTTCCAGATTGCCGATGATTTATTGGACGAAGTATCCACGACTCCGACCTCAGGGAAAAGCCCAGGCGAAGAACCTCGGGGCGGCAAACAGACGTTCCCCCGGTGCGTAGGAACTACGGAGAGTGAGGCGGCAGCGCTTGAAGCCGCCCGCGCTGCCGGTGCGGAACTGGATATGTTCGGCTCAGCCGCAGACGATCTGCGGCGCCTGGCTGAAT
>JBHHXS010000314.1:0-3884 GCA_046757145.1 Phycisphaerae bacterium
ATGAAATCATCAGCATAGCGGATCAGGTGCGCCTTGCCCCTGAGCCGTCCCACGACCTCCGACGTGAACCACTCGTCCAGGACGTAGTTGCGCTTGTCGCACACTGGCCCCGGTGATCAAGGCCATAAACCCCGAACACTTTCGTGCGGGAGAGAGGCCTTGGTGTTTTTTAGCGCCACATCTTGCCGGAAAACAAGCTGAAACAAGTCACACTGTTTGACGTGACCGGCGCCACCAACCGCCTCGGGATCGGGGCAAGGAGGCGACGATGCCACGTCAAAGACGGAAGCAGCTGACACTCACCAAACGGAGGAGGAGGAAACGGGCCAAGCGAAAAAAAAAGAAGAGCTCACGCCGCGGCATCAAATACAGCCAGGCATTCAGGGACGACTGTCTGAAGCTGTTGCGCGGTGGCATGACCAAGGCCGCGATCCGCGAGGAGCATGGTGTCACAGAGATGACGCTGGGACGCTGGGAGCAGAAGTACGGGCTTCCCGACATCGAAGACCCCAACGGCGTGGAGTCCAAGACCAACACGCCAACACAGCCTGAGCAGATCTCTCGGGCACCTCACGACAACATCGCTGGCCTCGCGCAGAAAGAGATCGACGAGATCCTCAAGCTCAAGAAAGAGCACTTCACCATGGGGCCGGCCCAGATCCGCGCGCAGCTCAAGCGCTTTCATGGATGGCGAATCAGTGTGAAAGCGATCTCCAGGGTGCTCAAAGCTCACGGCTACCACGTCGAGCACAAGAGCAAACGCGACGAGCAAGCCCTCATGCGATTCGAGGCGCCCTACCCAAATGCTTTGTGGATGATGGATGCTCTCTCTTTCCGGGTTCACGAACAACGACTCTATCTTCACCTCGTTATCGATGACTTCAGCAGGTTCATCGTCTCCCACCGCGTGGGTGAGGAGATCACCACCGACGAAGCCGTCAGTACCCTCAAGGAGGCCATTCATAGACACGGCAAGCCTGAACGGTTGCTCACCGATCGGGGAGGACAGTTCATCGCTGTGCGAGGTACCACTGCGTTTCGACGCTACCTCGAGACTGAGCTCATCGATCACTCCCTGTCCAGACCGTATCACCCGCAAACCCTGGGCAAGGTCGAATCGGTCAACCGCGCCATTCAGAAAGAGCTGATCTACCTGCACGAGTTTCGCTCTGCCGAGGAGGCCAAGGCGCGGATCGCGTCCTGGGTGGATCATTTCAACTTCCGGCGCGCCCATCTCGGGATTGATGGCCTCGTGCCTGCCGACCGGTACTTCGGCTTGCACCAACGCGCTCTCGCCGAGGTCCAGGCTCGCAGCCGTGGTCGCCTTGCCGCTGCCGGCCATGCCGGTGCCATCGGTGGGCCGCTCGATGATCTGGGAGGGCCGTTGGAGATCCTGCGCTTCGTTCTGGTTGATGGGCACTTGGAGGTCCGGTTCTGCGGACTGCGTGTCGCGCTAGGCAAAGCTATTGTGTAGGCGATAAAAGACGGGCGCGCCGGGGACCCGAGTTGGCACTCACTTCACCCCCGGCGCGCCCAATGCAATGGGATTTCGTACCGTACCTGCCGCCCACTTGGCTACCCTTTTCTGCTTGGCCGTGGTTCGCCACCGTTGGGCTGGTCAGGTGCCGACACTGACTGACGCAGCCCAGGAGATCGGCGTCTGCCGTGAGCTCGCGCCCAGGCTTCGATCTCGGTTCTTCGAGCCTCTGGTCCAGCTCATCGACAGACTGAACCGGCCTGGACCCAAGTCCGCTGACCCCGAGCTCGAAACTACTCAACGGCGACTGCACATTCTCGAGGCGCTTCTCGGCGTTGCTCGAACGATCATTGCCGCTGCAGGCATAGCCGCCCTGAGCACACGGCGCCGAGAGGAACTGGTGATCGCCGTCGAGCGTCTCCACGAGGAGCACGCAATCGCATACGAGCACGTTGCCGAGGAGCTGGGCGTATCCGCACGTACGCTCAGAGAGATGAGGGCCCAGCACAAAGCGGGTGAGTCTCTCGCCCCGAAGTCGAGAGCCCCAAAAGATCCTCACGGCAAGCTGCCTGAGCCTCTCGCCTGTGCCATCTTCAACTTCGTCTCTCTCTACCCCGACGACTCTCTGGCCGAGCTTCATCGTCGCTTCGTCAACAACAACGCCGACCTGTGTCTCAAACATGGACACGGTACGTTGGCCTATACCACCTTCGCACGCCACTCGGGTCGATCCAAAGACGCAGGCGGAGACTGTGCACATCCGCCGCGACGCGGCCGTGACGCACCGGAGAATCTTCCTTATCGAGCACTCGCCTTGATGGACAGCACCGACATCGAGTGCTTCGGCTTCGATTTCAAGCTCATCCCCTTCATGGAGGGCCACTCGCGCGAGATCTTTGCCCATCAACTCTGCGATCGGGAGACGGCCGAGCAGGTTGGACAGGTGCTCGAAGAGGGCGAGAAGAAGAGCGGGGGCGTGCTCGCTCTCCGCGTCGATAGAGGAACACCCTACGTCGCCGAGCTCACTGTTTGTGATGCAGAAGATCGCGGCATCGAGATGCGCGTAGCGAAAGCGTACACACCGACTGACAAAGCGATCTTGGAACGATTTTTCCTCACCCTGAAGGATGCCTTGCGCTCCGTCTTCGAGTGCATCGATCTGTGTGATGGTCCCGGCGACGTTTCCTGGCGCCGAAAGCTGGCTCGACAGATCGGCAGCGCAGTCATTGCCGGCTACCTGCGCTGGGGTTACCCGTACATTCCCCAGCCGTACATTGATGGGCAGGCGCCGAGAGAGCGAACCGAAGAAGCATCGCTGGCGTCGCCAGACATCATTCGTGCTGCTCTCGATGAGCGCGTCCAGCACCACGAGCACGCCAAGACGGTGGCTCGCCAACTGCATCGAGCTTATGGCTTCCGCTGGTCCATGACGCGATGGCTGAAGGAAACGAGGTTCTACACAGCTGGAGACATGCGTGAGGCTGCCCGCCGTTTCGACAAGGTCTTGTTGCACCGTTGTTACAATTGCGACAGCAGATGCACTCCCAACTATCTGCTCGCCGTCATTCGGGATGTCGCTGGTGATAGACGTGAGCGCGAGCGCAAAGAGAAACGCGCACAACAACAATCCGAGCAGCGGCGCGTCGCTGACGAGAAGCACCGGCAAGCGATGCAAGACGAACAACGCCAGCGCGAAGTCAAACCGCACGCAACCGCCGAGAAGGCCATCGAGTTGGCGAGGGAAGCTCTGGCCAACCAGGGCTTCGGTCTGTCCATTGCCGACACGTGGCTCGACCAGGCACTGCGAGCCATCGCGCTGGGTGGGCCCTTGGCCTTTGAGCTCGCCACCTTTCGCCTCTTGAGCCTTGCCAACACCGATGATGATCTCCGCACTTGGATCAGAGAGCACGTCGAGCGGATTCACCCTCCACCTCGACCGGTTCGCGTGGACCTCGAGCTGTGAAGATCTTGCGACGACGTGCGTAATACACCTTCGCTCTGTGACCACACGCCAACAACGAGTCATTGTACGCGCAAGACGAAAGATCTCGACTCGATTAACGTAATACAGAAAGCGACCACACGCCGAGCTCGGCTGTTCTCGCCCTTCGGTTGTAATACAAAAAGAGTCAGACCAATCTGAAGCAGACGAGACGGCCCATCCGTCCGCAGAGCTCGGCACACCGTGCGGAGTGAAACGAGCGCCTTTCCGAGGCCGCTTTCTATCTCACCCCGCACGGTGTGCCGAGCGATCGCGCCGGCCACCTGCCGTCATCAAGCTGTGGCAAAACTCCCGGCGCGACGCTGGCACGACTGCCGATTCGTGCTACAATCCTTTCCATCACATCGGCGTCGGCCGTCAGCTGATGTGACTTGTTAGGCGGAGCGATGTGGCGGTTAGGCACAC
>JBHHXS010000315.1:0-3838 GCA_046757145.1 Phycisphaerae bacterium
TGACGCACTGTGGTGGGACGGTGACAGCATCCTGCTGCCGGGCGACGTGCTGACGATCGAGGGCAGCGACGCCACGACGCAGCTAGGCGACGCGGTGTGGGACGAGGCGGTTGAGGATACAGAGACGGCACGCCAGCTGCTGCGCCTGTTACGCGCCTTCGTCGCTGGCAAGACGAGTGGCGGTGGCACGAGTACCGTGACATTCAAGAGTCGCGACGGTGCCACGACCCGCATCAGCATGACGGTCGACACGGACGGTGACCGCAGTGCAGTGACGACGGATGTGACGTAATGAAGTACCGGATCATCCACGGCGGTATTCCCGACCGCTCGCTGCCCGTGTTCGGCTGGCCCGCGTACGGCATCCCCGGCTCGTGGGTGACCACACTGGTTGCAGGCATCGTGCAAATCGCCACTGCGGCTGCGGGCAGTGTCGAGCTGCTGACAGCGCCAGCTGGGCGCGTGAGCCTGGCGGATGCGGCAGCGGGGAAGGTGGACGTGAACATGAGGGGCACATGACGAAATATTATGATGTAGGTGACACCATTGTGCTAATCGCCGCCTTCCGCGCGAAAAGCATCAGCGTGTCGACGGCGAACAACGAGCCGGTTGTCACGTATCCCGACCTGACGGACCCGACGACTGTTACGCTGTCGGTGGAAGACCCATCCGGCAACGTCGACAGCTACACCTACGCGGGCGCGGGGGTGACGCAGCAGGCAACCGGCATCTACTACAAAGAAGTCGCGATTGACGAGGCTGGCACGTGGCAATATCGGTGGGTCGGTACCGGCGATTGCGCGGCAGCTGAGGAAGGTGAGTTTGAGGTACGGACGCAGATAACGGCGTGAGGAGGTGGGATATGACGGCGAAGAAGGTCAAGCGCATCACGGTCGAATATGATGACGGCTCGACGGTTACACTGTCCGATGCCGCGGCGTGTGACCTACAATGTGATCTGGGCGTTCGCGACACAATACATGATTGGATGCTTACGGGCGAAGCGCTGCCACCTTATCGGACCTTCGAGCGACATCCACTGGAAGATCGGTGGACGCTATCGGCAGAAGGATTCGGCGCCCCGGTAGCGGGGTAGTAGTATGGCACGCGAGCTGTGGGGGCGGGTAGCGGTTGGGACGCGCGTCGTCGGGTGCGTGCCGGCGGAGTTCCTGGTCAGTTGGACCCATTTGCTTTTGTCGGGGCTCCGGCCTGGCGACGCGGTCCTGCCGTTCCCGATTCGGGCGTATCACCACGCCGCTGCTAACGAGCTGGTGCGTTATGCGCGTAAGGCGGGGGCAGACTCGCTGCTGTTCGTCGACAGCGATCAGGTCTTCCGTCACGACGCGCTGGCAAAGATGCGCGACAACAAGTACAGCCAGGAGTTCGACGTAGTAATGGGGCTGATTGTGCGCCGCAAGACGTGCGACCCGATCATCATGCGGGCGGCGGGCTACGATGGCGAGCGGCCATTGTATGAGTACGTCGGCGAGTGGCAGCACGGCCATGTCGTTCCGGTCGACTGTCTTGGTCTTGGCTTTACGTTGGTGCGGATGGCTGTGTTCGACAGGCTATCAGAGCCGTGGTTCTCATTCCCGGCCGAGTCCGACGCTGTGGGTGAAGACGTGTGGTTTTCACACAAAGCGCGGGCAGCTGGCTTGCGGCTGGCGGTTGATACGTCGGTCGAGGTAGGGCATTTGGTCGTTGAGCCGCTGACCGCGAGTAGCGTGCGTAGGGCGCGAGGGACGGAGGTGGGTGATGCTGACGCGGCGTGAGCTACTATGCTGCTTGACGAAAGACGTGGTGTACGATGCCTAGCGAAATGCCCGCAGTGATGGTGCCAGTACGCGAGGTTGCTGCCGCAATACTTGATAGCCCGAGCGCGGCCCCGTTCGTGGTGTTATTCGGGATCCCCGCGACGGCGCGGTTCATTGCGGGGTTGATGCGGCAGGAAAACAAGCTGGGCGGGCAACGCGTTGCGGATGCTCTAGATGAGATTGCAAGTGAGTGGGCTGACGCGCCGACAATAGAGGGGATTGTGCGTGACGACCGCTGGCGCCCTTAACGGAGGTAGATGATGCTGACGTGGCGTGAACGCGAGCTGCTGCGCCGAATTGAGGCGCTACCTGACAATACACCTATATCAGAGATTGAGGAGGAGATTGATGCGTTTCTGCGCTGGTGTGGCTGCATCAGCCCGGACGAACTTGCGGCCCGCATTGACGATTTGTTCGACCGCGTTACTTGGGTTGCTGAAGTGAACGCAATCGTAGCCGATGCGTGGGGCGAGCACGGCGCGGCGAGTGGCCAAAAAAGGGGCGGAGATTAGAGGTGGAACTATGGCACGACCGACAAAGCTGACGCCGGAAGTACACGCAGCAATTATCGAGGCGATTGAGCTGGGTGCCACCTACGAGCATGCAGCGGGCTATGCTGGCATCGACGAAAGCACGTTCTACCGATGGCGCAACCGGGGCGAGGCCGAGCTTGCGCGCGTCGGCGCTAGCCCGCGTCGTTCGGTGCGCAAGTCGGAGGAGCCGTTCGTCGAGTTTCGCAAGGCGCTAAAAAAGGCCGTAGGCGTGGCGGCGGTCAGGTGGCTGCGGGTACTCGAGGAGGCGGCGAGCGGCAAGCGCGACGGGCAGTGGCAGGCGGCGGCGTGGAAACTCGAGCGACGGCACCCGCGCGACTATGGTCGGTTTGACCGGCACGACGTAACATCGGGTGGTGAGCCGATCCACGTGCCCTGGCCGGCCTGCGTAGTGAGCAGCGATGACGACGATCCACCTTCCGGCGCTGCATAATGGCCGCGAGCAGGTTGACGGCCTTGGCGGTCAGCTTCGCGCGCTGCGGGCGTACCGTGACGCACGGTTTCTCGTGCTGTATTGCGGGCGGCGGTGGGGGAAGTCGATGTTTGAAGCGTGGGTAGCGTATCACACGGCGGGCAATGGCGGGCAAGTGTGGTGGATTGCCCCAACGTTTCCGGTCGGTTCTACGGCGTGGGAGGAGCTGTTACGGCCGATGGCTGCGTACATACCTGGCTCTGAGGTTAGCCTGTCGGATCGGCGCGTGACGTTCCCAGGCGGCGGGGCGGTGCAGGTAAAGTCAGCTGACAATCCCGACAGCCTGCGCGGCAAGGGCCTTGACCTTGCCATCCTCGACGAGGCTGCGTTCATGCGGGAACGCGTCTGGATGGAAGCGGTGCGGCCAACGCTGACCGAGCGGCGCGGCAAGGCGATTTTTGGTACGACGCCGAATGGTATCAACTGGATGTACAACATGTACAATACGGGGCAGGTACCGAACGATCAGGGCATCGTAAGCCTGCGCTTCCCCACGGCCGACAACCCATACATCCCGCTATCAGAGATCGAAGCGGCGCGGGGTTCCCCGGCCTTTGCCCAGGAGTACGAGGCCAACCCGGCAGCGGGCAATGATGGCGTGATCCCGCTGCACTGGGTACAGGCGGCGTGCGACCGCTGGCGCGAGTGGCAGGCGGATGGGGCGAAGCGGGAGGGTGAGCTGGTCCTCGGTGTGGACGTAGCTGGCGGCGGCGGCGACGTCGCGGCGTTCGCGCATCGGTACGGCTGGGTGATTGCCGAGCTGAGCGACCACACACCGCGCCGCCGTGATGAGTATGGCGAGCTTGAGGATGCCGCGGTCGCATTGCTCCAGGCGGGCGGTTATGCTATTGTTGACGCTGTGGGTGTTGGCGCTCCAATCCCATCGCACTTGCGCGGTAGGGGCGTCAAAGCCGCGCCGTACAAAGGCAGCGCAGGCACGAAGCTCCGCGACTCAACGGGCATGTTTGGCTTCGACAATGTCCGCTCGGCGGCGTGGTGGA
>JBHHXS010000316.1:0-3796 GCA_046757145.1 Phycisphaerae bacterium
CATGCGCAAGGTGGTTGATTTCCCCGAGCCGTTAGGGCCTATGAATCCGTAGATGGACCCCTCGGGAACGCGGAGCGAGAGGCGGTTTACCGCGATGACACGGCCAAACGTCTTCGTGACATTATCAATCTCAACGACGTTCATCTGCCGGACCGGCGTTGCCCACGGTATGCAAAGGCTTGACGGACGCGCGTCGTGCACCCGTGGAGCGCACACACCGCGCAGCTGGCGAACGAAACACCTTACGGCCTCGCCAACGCTTGGCGCGCCCGCTCATCTCGCCACTAACGCGGACGCCGATCGTACCCATCGCCCGACGTGCGCTCAACTCTGATCATGTGTTTTGTTGTTGTTGGTGCTAACGCACGCGGTGACTGCGTTGTAACCCGCAAAAAAAGGGCATATCAGCTCACGCCACGTCCTCACCTCGCTGCGACGCATCCCGTGCGAAGAGTGGTGCTCACCCAACGGCGTGGTTAGCCGACCAACTGCATGCCTCGTTTTGTCAAGGCCGCAGCCGTTATCCGCTGGCTCTCGGCATTGAGCAACGCCCCGGCCCAGACCAAGCCTTCGAGCCGTAGCTCCTCGAGCCAGTCTTGCATGGAGTCAGCGCACTGTTCCACCGTGTAGCTGGAATGCTCCGCAACCTCGTTGGCCAATTCAAACTCGGTGAGCGGGCCCGAACGGAGACGACGCAGAATCACCAGTTGGTGGTTCCGTAATGCGTCAGTAGTGTCTATCATCTTGTCCACTCCTTGCGCTCTCGGCGCCGACTTCGAGACCGTTACATCGCCAGAAGAAACAGGCAGTTATGCGAACCCGCATCATTTTATGCATTCGCATGTCGGTTGTTCAACCTGCCCCCGGAAAACCGTTGCAGGCCCCGTGGAGACCGATCAGTCGTATGGCGCGCCCGGGGTCGCCCGGCAGGAACCAGAGTTCAAGTACTAGCCCAGCGCCGGACATAGCGTCAACCTCGCCGGTATTACGATCAGGTGCAGCCGTAGGTTACGGTGTTTTTCGCGGGCAGCGCTGTTGCTCTGCGGACGCCCGTCTTTATACAACTCCGACTAGACAGTTCACTTGAGCTCCTGCCGTGGATACTCGCTATGCCTGAACTCGCCTTCCCGTGCAACGTGCGAGCGATCGAATTCCGTCGACTCCGTTCTCTGGCGCCTTAGACAGCGCATCTGGATTAGGGCGGCAGTCCATACCAACGCATCGGCTCCGGCGGAGCACAGCTCGTCTGTGCCGACGGGAGCGGTACGCGCTCCGTCACGACATCTGCTCCTCATCGGAAGTGGGTCGAGAGTGAAGCGGTGGAGACAGGCGAAGAGCCGTACAAATGACACAGCACGCCGCGGTTCCCTTCGGTTCATGACGGTGGTTGCTGCGCCGCTGTGCGGCTTGCCCAGCTCGTGGATTGTCACGCAGTGGTTGCGCAGTATAAACTGTGTGCGCGCGATCGAGGGAATAAATCCAGGATATCAAGGCGGCGTCCGGAGTTGGCTGCCGACCCCGACGGACCATCTCTCGGACGTGAGCCACGCAAAGCGGTAGCGGGTGCTCGGATGATGCTGGTGAGTTCTGACGCGCCGCAAGGCTGCTCCCCCTTTACGCTGAGCGTCAAGGATCTGCCCGGGGGATCGTGGGGAGTCAACGATGCCGCACCATTGCGTGCGCCCTATGGGCTGCAGAGCTTCCCGTTGGCAAGGTCAGCGCAAGCGGGACCCTCGTGACTGAGACGGCAGGGTGTGAATGCTGGAACAAGATTGTGGCGTTCGTTGAGATCATCCCTCTGGAAAGGTGCCGCAAAGGCGCCGGTACGTTCGTCCAGCATGGTGATCGAGGATTGGCTGTCTTCCGCCTTGCCGGGCCGGGGCGTACGCCTGTACCCGCCGAGAGGGTCGTCATAATCGACAACGCCTGCCCCCACGCGGGAGGCAACCTATCGGGCGGCGAAGTGGTGGGCAATGAGGTGACCTGCCGCTGGCATCACTGGACTTTCGATCTTCGGACCGGCAGATGTACTGATTCGCCTCGTGCCCGAGCTTGCGTGCGCCGCTACCCCGCTGAAATACGATCCGGCATCGTCTGGGCCGATCTCGACGCCCCGCCCGGTGACGGTATCTAAACCGCCGCGACTGGTCCGACCTCGCGGAGTCTCTCTCCGGTCGCTCTGAGCCGTCAGGGTATCTGCTCGCCGCCCACCAACGAGCCTGCCCGAGCCCCGCGAGACCGGGCCCTTACACACGAGCATATGCTCGTTATAAGGCGTGCTAGTCGTCATAAAGGCCGCCAGCAGCGACGTGTTCCGCGCGATCGCCCATCCCACGCGCCGGGCCGCATGCACGCGCCGTGCGCGATAAAATTGGCTACGCAAGGCTGAGCCGTCGCTCAACGAAACGGGCCGACAATGATCGCGTCGACACCTTCCCGTGCGGGGGAAACAGCCGGTGCGTCGGAATGGGCTCACACCGGGGCACGCGCCGCCTTGCGTCGGAGGCACACATGATGACAATGGTATGGCTTGGTGTCCAGGCTCCACAAAGGATCCCGTAGGGCTCGGTATGCGTGAACGATCGCTAGAGGAATTCGAGTCCATCTTCGAGCAGGCGGCAATCCCCGTCCTCGAGATCGAGAACGTTGCCCTGGACAGCATCTCCGCCGTCATACGCGGCCGCGAATCGGACGATGCGATCATTCGCACCGCTAGCTATCTGGCAACGCGATTCGGGAGCCTGGTCAACTTGTTGTGGAAGGCTGACGAAGCGTCCGAAGCCCAACTGGAAGGCGCGCGCCAACTGCGGTTCACACCCGCCGCCCGACCTTTTGCATCAACTGCGGAACTGGCAGCACAAGTCGCTGATTCGCGCAGCCGTCTTGTGCTGTGGCCTCAAGTCGACAGCGACGGCAGCGCCGAGGAGGAGCTCGATGCCTTGGTGCGGGATGTGGCGCCGCCCGTACTGCTGATCCACCGACCGGTGCATGAGCCCGTTGACATTTTTCGCAAGATTCTGCACAGCCTGACGGGCAACTTTCAGCAGACGCGGAACTTCGCCTATTCGTTCAGACTGGCGGAGACGGATGCCACCTTGACTCTCCTGCACGCCGTTGCCCCGAATCAGCTCGACGACGTCCGCGAGGCGTTACGGGTCTCCCCGGACGTAGCCGGCCAGACCGGGAAAGAGCTTCTAGAGGGCATGGCTCACCACGGTGAACGGTTCCTCAAGGCTGTGGTAGCCGCCAGCCGCGAACGCCCGTTCAATGTTGCATACCGCATCGCCGTCGGCGACGTCGTGCCCACCGTGAATGAGGAGCTCGCCCGCGGTGGTTACACCCTCCTTGTTGTGGGCTCGCATAGAAACGGGCACAGCCACATCGGTGCCAGCGACTATCAGCTCATGCACACCGTCACAGAGATACCGGTGCTTGCCCTATGAGGCGTAATTGATCCGGCAATGATAGAGGCTCAAGTCATGGCGACCGCGCCTTCGATATCGCTGCTCGCCTCAGCCGGAGCTCCCGTGGGCACCACTGGAACCCCGGCATATCAGACTTGGGTTTTCGGAATGATTCTGGCGGCAACGCTCGTATTGCTGGCGATTGACAAGATACACAAGACGGTTGTAGTCCTTATATCCGCTCTTCTGTGCTTGTTCGTCGCGGACTACTGGGGTTATTTCCCGCACGGCGCCGGGCATATTCCGGTCTACATCGAAATGATCGAGTGGGAGGTGATCGGCATCGTCATTGGGGCGACGGTGTTCGTAGAGATAGCCGCTCGCAGCGGAAT
>JBHHXS010000317.1:0-3741 GCA_046757145.1 Phycisphaerae bacterium
CGGTGGCTTCGACATCCACGCCTACTACGCGAGAAACGGCTGGGCGCTCGGCGGCTCGGCAAAAAGCGCCCGCTTAGTCGAGCGGCCCCGTCGGGCGCCCTGGTGGTCCAGCTTTGGATCGAGGCTCCGGAGGTGGGTGCGCCGCTCCGGCATCCTAGGTGTGTCTAGGGCGCATCACGAGCGGTCATATAGCTGCTGTTCACGTTGGTGAGTTCAGATCAACCGCGGGGGGTTTCGGACGTCGCCAAGCCAGAACAATGAGGCGCCAAGTTGGACCCTTACTGGGTACCAATGTTGGCCTGGCGAGGCACCAGGGACGTCACCACATATGCTCATTCGATCAGCGGTGAGGGGTGGTAGCGACGGGTGACACATTCGTTTGGAGGGCGATAGGAGCGTCTCCATTAGATGTTTCTAGATCGTTGGACGGGACCTTGAAGATCGGCGCGTTTCTTTTATGGGCGTTAAGCGTCACCGCCAGTGTGGCATACAACGTACGGAAGGCGGACCTATCATGAGAACTAGGTTGACAGGTATGAAGACTATGCAAGGAACTGAGAGCGGCGCTTCCTCGAGGCCCCCTGCAAGCGCGGTATTCAGGGTCGCCCTACTGGCCCTCGGTGTGCCGGTGTTGCTGATGATGGGTCAGACCGGGGGTTGCCCGTACGACGAGTGCGACGTGTGCCGCCCCGTTGGCGAGGGCTCATTCAACGTCGACCTCCGGGATAACACGGGACTAACCGACGATGACACTTCGTGCGCGCCGGGTGACGTGCTCGATGAGTGGTACTGCTACACGCCTAGCTGCAACGGTGTAGCAGTAGCGTCCACGTGTACGGAGTTCGCTGTCACCGACATCACCTTGGCGGCGTTTGACCAGTGTGGGGGGCGCGAACTCGCGTGTGGCCACGACAATCCCGGTTGCTTCTTCGGCTCGACGCTCAACGCGCGGATTTCATGGCCCGCGGTAGCAGGCAGGACGTACTACGTGCGCATTTCAGGCGTGGACGCGACGCCGACCTCCAACTTCACCGGGTCGCTCACTCTGGATTGCGTCCCGTGCCGAACCAGTTCTGAGTGCGACGACCGAAGCGTATGTACCACCGACTCGTGTATCAATGGAGTCTGCGTCAACGCGCCGATCAACTGCAGTGACGGGAACGAGTGCACAACGGATACATGTGATCCAACATCGGGATGCCAGCACACCAACAACTCGAATCCATGCGACGACGGGGTGTTCTGCAACGGCTCCGACACGTGCCGCGGAGGTACGTGCAGCCTACATGCCGGCAACCCCTGCCCCGGCGCCGACGGCGACGCCGACTGCTCAGAGTCGTGCGACGAGACGACCAACACCTGTGCGGCGAATGATCCCGACGGATCCGCCTGTGACGATGGAGCGTTCTGCAACGGTGTGGATAAATGCCGCAGCGGCAGGTGCGATCTGCATACCGGGAATCCGTGTCCGGGTCCTGACGGAGACGCCAATTGCGCAGAGTCGTGCAATGAGGAACTGCACGAGTGCACACTGAACGACCCCGACGGTTCGGCATGCACCGACGGCATGTTCTGCAACGGGTCTGATCGGTGCTTGGGGGGCCGGTGCTCGGCCCACACCGGCGACCCGTGCGCAACCGGAAGCGACTGCGCAAACCGGTGTAACGAGACCGTGGATAACTGCAACGCCCCTTCGGGCACCGTCTGCACGGACGACGGCAACGCCTGTACCTCCGACCGCTGCGACGGGCAGGGCAACTGTGCCCATTTCGACAATGGACTTTGTGGAGCGTGCTGCGACGAGTCGACCGGAGTTTGCACCGACCATGCTCTCTCCAGCGAGTGCACCGGGACGCTGGATGTCTGGTATCAGGGACGCCTGTGCACCGATCCACTTGTCCCATGCGAGCCGCCACAGGCTTGCTGTTTCGGCGCCGCGCCGGGCGCAGCGCCCTGCATCGACCTGCCCGTCCCGGCCTGCCTTGAGCAGAACGGTACCCCGCTCGGAGCCGGAACTCGATGCGCGAGTACTGTCGAGGCGTGCTGCTCCGCGGATGGTGCGTGCCGCAACCTCGATCCTGCATGTTGCATCGCCTTCCAGGGCTCACCGCAGGGTCCCGGCAGCGCCTGCGGTGACCTGGCTCAGTCGTGCTGCGGCGATAACGGCAGCAGCAGTTGCGCTATGGTCGACCCGCTCTGTTGTGACGACATAGGCGGAAGCCCGTCGCCCACCGGCGAACCGGTTTGTCTCGGAGACGCCAACGGCGACCAGATCGACGACGCTTGCGACACCGTGCCGCCAACATGCGCGCCTACCGCCGACGGGCAGGCATGCATGGCTGTGGGATGCCCCACAACGGCTCTAGCCTGTGTACCCAGCAAAATACGCCTGGACTTCAGCATGGGTACGCCCGTCTTTGAGATCCTGGCCTGCGCCTGCGCTGAGCCCGGCGGCTGTCACGTGGACTTCGATCCTCCGGTTTCGCCTTTCTGTTCGGCGTTTGCTTGTGCCTCTGACGAACCGTGTGACTTGATCGAGGTGGATAATGGTAACGAGACCTTCGACTACGAGTGCCAGTGTCGACCTCCTGCCGTCGAGCGCGACCTCTTTCAGGAGACGAGCGCGTTGATTCAGTTGATGGGCGGTCCTTTGGGTACGTCTCCCGTTCCGTTCATCCTGCGTGGTCCCGCGGAGGCTCACGTGTTCTTTGAGGGTCCGGTAGAGGGCATAGCTGACGACGACGATGGCAACGGGCGGGACGAGGTCGACACGGAGTTGGTCTCGATGCACCTTACGGACGGGGCGGTCACGCTGCAGCTCAATCCTTCCATGCCGTCGCTTGGCCAGATAGAGGAGCTTATCAACAACAACGTCGGTCTGCTGGATCTTGATCCGTTTGCCCCGGGTGACGCGGACAGCTTCTTCGACGTGTGGTTCGAGATTTCCGTCGCGGGGATGGTGCTGCACAACGAGCAGCCTCTGCACATCCAGGCGGTCATCCGCGAGAAGCCGCCGATCGCGCGCTACTTCCATATCGTACCCCCCGGTGCCCCGGTGCAGTTGTTCGACCAGAGCGGTGCTCCGACTGAGGTGTTCATCGTCAAGGCCCAGCACTACACGGGTCACGTTGAGATAGACGACTTCCCGCTTTCCGCTGCGACGGTTGAGATTGTGCATCCCAGCGGCATGGTCGAGCTTGTTGATCTAAGCGGTCCGACGCGGGCTGCGGTCTACTTCGAGTCGTTCGAGGGTCAGGCCCGCGACGACGGCGGCAACGGGTTGGACGAGGTCGACACGGAGTTGGTTTCCATGGACCTCACCGGGATGAGCTCCATGGGGCCGGTTCACGTGGGGCTTCATCCTGCGTTGGCTTCCACGGGGCAGATTGAGGAGAGGAGCAACGCCTTCCCCGGCCTGCTGGATCTTCCGCCGTTTGCCCCCGCTGGCACGGCAAACAGCTTCTTCGACGTTTTCTTTGAGATCCAGCTTGGTGATCTGGTGCTGCGGACTCATGATCCGAAGCGTATGAGCTCGGTGATCACGCACAAGCCTCCGGACCCTGGCAATGTGTACGAGAACCCCAATCGGATCGAGCTGTTCGACCTTGCGGGTAACCCGACGGGCTACTTCCTGGGCGCTGGCAGACACGAGCCGAATCCCGGAGCCACTGAGCGCGACTTCTTCGAGGAGACGAGCGCGTTGATTCAGTTGATGGGCGGTCCTTTGGGTACGTCTCCCGT
>JBHHXS010000318.1:0-3735 GCA_046757145.1 Phycisphaerae bacterium
GGATATGTTGGCAGTCATTGTGTCCGGGCCTTGTGCAACGCCGGGAACGACGTCGTTGTATATGACAACTTGACCAGTGGTGGGCACCGGGAGGCCGTTGACGCTCGCGCGTCGCTCATTGTCGGTGACCTGTCGGACAACGAGCTGATCGACAAGACGTTCGCGACGCAGCAATTCGATGGTGTCATGCATTTCGCCGCGTTCCTCGACGTGAACGAATCAGTCCACAAGCCCTTGCTCTATTACCGCAATAACGTAATCAACAGCGTAGCCCTGCTCGAGTTGATGCATATCCACAAGATCGGAACGATCGTCTTCAGTTCAAGTTGCGCGACCTACGGCTTGCCACCAGGTGTGCCAATAACCGAAGACATGCCGCAAATCCCGGTTACGCCGTACGGGCGAACCAAGCTGGCGATCGAGTGGGTCCTGCGGGACAGCGCGGCGGCGTGGGGTCTTGGGGCCACAGCCCTGCGCTATTTCAACGCAGCCGGCGCCGCGGCGGATGCTGAAATTGGGGAGGATCACAACCCGGAAATCCACTTGATCCCCCGTGTGCTGCAGGTAGCGCTGGGTCGCAGCGACAAGATAAGAGTGTTCGGGCTCGATTATCCGACGCCCGACGGCACGTGCGTACGCGACTACGTGCACGTAGAGGACCTTGCCGATGCGCACCTCATGGCGATCCAAACGCAGCCCGACGGGCAGTTCCGCTCCTACAACGTGGGCACCGGCGTAGGTGTCAGCGTAAAGGAGTTGATCGAGGTAGCCCGCGATGTCACCGGCCACGACATCCCCGCTGCTCCCGCGCCGCGCCGGGAGGGAGACCCTCCCGAACTGTATGCCGATCCGACCAAGATCACCAATGAGCTGGGTTGGCAACCGCGCTACGGCGACGTTCGCCGGATCGTCGAGACCGCCTGGCAGTGGCACCGTAAGCATCCCGACGGTTACGCCGGCGTATAGCGCAAGCCGCGCGAGCGCAACTATCTTCCCCGCGCAGTAGCGCGCCCCGTCACAGACTGCGCGACCTGCCGCGTCTTTCGGCAGCCTGAGCCCGCGCGTGCTCCGCCTGACGGCGCCCCGGAGACTTTTTTATGCGCGGAAGCGTCAATAATGTCCCATAGCTGCCTATTAACGATTGGAGAGATGAGACTGTCGAGGCAGATGGCGGTACGAGCTGCGTGCAGGGGTTCGTGCCGTCATCTGTTTCCCGGTCTCACGTGCGGCAGCTATTCAAGGCTTTGGCATCCGTCCGGAGGCGTTTGGTAGCTGCCCGCCGAGCGCTTAGCTTTCCCATTGAGGTAACGTTGAGCTACGTCGGGACCGCATCACCAGACTTCCAACAGTGACAAGCAGCAACGACATGATCGCAGAGCCCCATTGCGACATGGTCGGCACGGGCGTCTGGGGCGGTGTCTCCCACACGCCGGTTACGGGGATGCTGGGATCAGACCCGCATGGATCAGTCCCGGTCTCGCCGACCAAGCCCGGGTTGTATCCGACCTCAGCGGGATCATCCGCTCGTGGTGTGGTCGCTTCTTCACCGTTTGGCACGCCGTCACCATCGGAATCCACCAGATCGAGTTGGTCGATGGCGTCTTGAATCGTGAGGCCCTGCCCGAGAAGTACGGCGAGGTCGTCGCGATAGCAGTTGCCCTGCGTGCCCGGGCCCGCGTGATGACACACGTTACAAGACGTGCCGGTCTGGGCCTGCATGCGCGCGGGCAGCGTTGATGTCGGATACTTATCCGCCCACGGGGTGTCGAACTGCGGAGTAGCTGACACCTGTGAACTGCACGCGAGCGCCACAAAGTACGCCAGAGGCAAAACCCGATGATACATGATGCTTCCCTCCTGTATACTAAGTGCTGGTGAGTCTTAAGCTGTCGCCCATTGTATACTGCGGCCGCGGGCGAATCGAGTGTCTATTGCCTCAGACGTCTCATAACAATCTGCGCCCCCAATACGGGACACGTTAGGCATCTTATCCTCTTTGGCGCACTGGTTGGCAGCGGCTCAGGACAGCCGGCTGAATAACCATTCACGGGCAGCTTCGACGGCCTGAGGTACACCCGCAGGTTTACCGCCTCCTCCTTGAGCCATGTCCGATCGGCCGCCACCCTTCCCGCCCACCAGCGGGGAGACCTGCTTGATCAAGTCGCCGGCCTTAATGCCCCTGTTGACGGCTTCCTTACTCATCCCTGCGATCAACGTGACGCGTTCGTCGGCGACCGTTGCAATCAGAACGGCCGAGGCTTTCGTCTTGTTGCGCACCCAGTCGACGGCGCTTCGCAGGGCGTCCGGCGGCGCCGGTGGGACGTCGCCCACGACGATAGTCACGCCTGCGATCGTTTGAGCCTCAGTAAGAAGGGCAGCCACGCGATCGATCACGGCTCCGCGGGCGTCCGATGCAGCTTGTTTATCCTGTCTCTTCGCGATGTTCTGCAGCTCTGCGATTCGCTCCTGAAGCTCGTGCCGGAGCGCGATCGAGATCACCGATTCGTTGACCCTGCGCTGTAGCTCGGTTAAGGCTGCGGATAGTGACTCGGCCGGTCGCGCCGGTTGACTCTTTACAGTCGACGTCAAGGGCGGCGCGGAATGCTCGCTGGTCAGGGCGTCTACCTCCGCCAGCAGCGCGCGGCCGGTTTCTATTGCACGTCTCGCAGATTCGCCTGTAATGCCGACCACCCGGCGGATGCCCTTGGCGACGCCCTCCTCAGTGGTGAGAACAAACCGTTCGGCCTCGCCGGTGTTCTTCAGATGCGTGCCGCCGCACAACTCGACGGGGTATTGCAGCCACCGCTCGTTGTTGGGATCGGCCAGCATCTCGTCGATACCTGCGCCGATCGATACGACTCGGACGATCTCTGGGTATTTCTCGCCGAAAACCGCGCGGAGCGTGTTTATCTTACGCGCCTTTCTCTCCTCCACCTCTTGCGTGTACACCTCCTGCCTGGCGTCGATCCGCTCATTGACCAGCTTTTCGACCCGTGCAAGCTCGTCGTAGGAAACAGGTTTGCTATGCGAGAAGTCAAAGCGCGTCTTCTCCGGATCAACCAGCGATCCCTTCTGCTGCACGTGCGGGCTCTTACGCTCCTCCGGCGAGCAGAGCACCTCCCGCAGAGCCCAGTTCAACATGTGCGTCGCGGTATGGTTTTTCATTGTATCCTGCCGCGTCGCATCGACCCTGCATCGCGCCGTTTGTCCCTCGCGGATCTCCCCGGTACGCACGACACCGCTATGCACCACGATTCCGCCTTCGGCTTGCGTCGTCTGCACGTCGAAGACGCCCGTATCGGTCTCAATAACGCCAGCATCGCCCACCTGTCCGCCCTGCTCACTGTAGAAACATGTTGTGTCAAGCACCAGGCCGGCTACATCACCGGATCGAAGCGGCGGATCGCGTTTCACAGCGTCGTCAATCGTCCAGCACACTACCGTCCCGACGCCCTGCAGCCCCTCGTACTTCGGGGTGTCATTCGTTGGTCCAGGAACTGCGTCCGCGCCGAAGGCACTTACGCGGATCCGGACCTGTTTCGATTTGGCGGCAGCCCGTGCCTCTTCGCGCGCCCGGTCCATTAAGAGCTGGAACTTCTGCATATCGACTGACAGCCCGTTCTCGTTAGCCATTTGCTCCGTCAGATCGATCGGGAATCCATAGGTGGCGTGCAACTTGAAGGCCGACTCTCCACTTATCTTTGGCTCGACGCCGATCTCGCGCAGCTCCCGCTG
>JBHHXS010000319.1:0-3721 GCA_046757145.1 Phycisphaerae bacterium
TGACGCCTACGAGCCCAAGTCGTTCCGAATCCACGTGGTTGAGTGCTCTCGCACGCACGCCGCTGCATGATCGTTCGCGCAATATGTTGTGGCGCTTGGGGCTCGGATCCCAGACCACCATCGCCAGGCGACCCCAGGGCGACGCCGCCTAAACTGTCACGCACTGGCGAAACCGGTCTCAAAAACCCGACTTGCGACCGCGGGCGCACACGTGTACTCTACGGTTTCGTCATCCAGCGTCGGCGAGATGCATGGCGGAGCCGGATCGACGGCGTTAAGCTAGGCGCGTGCCGGCGGCGGCACACTGTCCGGTGCAGCCACACACCGCGATGTGTGGCCAAGAGGATCAAGGAGCGGTTGGCGCACCGCGTAGGCGTGGACGCGGTGTTCATCAGGTCGCATACGGGGACGCCTGGACATTACGGGCGCCCGCGATCAACTGTTTGGTATTCTTGGAGGAAATTGCATATGTCCAGAGCGCTCTACGCGAGATTCGTGGCCGCCACGGCCGTAGGCCTGCTTTGCTGTGCCGCAATTACCGGCTGCCCGGGCACCGCCGGTGGCGGCGGTGGTGGTGGTGGCGGTGGAGACCAGCAGACTGGGGTGACGTTCGGCGCGGTCCGACCGCCGCAGGACGTTGTCAACGCTCGTCCGCAAGCGATCAATCCTTTTGCGGCCAATAGCAGCGTGCAACTGCCGCCCTCTGCGGATCTTACCAAAGATTTGCCGCCGGTAGGTGATCAAGGTGCCATCGGTTCGTGCACGGCGTGGTCGGCGGGGTACAGCGCCGCTACCTACACGGCTGAGCGGCAGTACCAGTGGGGGACTGACTCTCTCGATCACCAGGCTAGCCCCGGTTACCTGTACGAGAGGCTGCTTGAAGTAGACAACCTGGAGTGTGGGGGAGGTACGTTCATAAGCTCTGCTATGGGGCTTCTGGTGCAAGAGGGATGCTCGAGCATGCAAGCGGTAGCCTATACCGACCAGGCGTGCACGGCGAATCCTTCAAATGCTGATGCGGCCAACTTCCGCATCGGTAGTTACAACCGGGTTGTAGAAACCGATCCCCATGCCATACGTGCAGAACTGGCCGCCGGCAGGATCGTCGTGATCGGGGCCAGGCTCTACGATGATTTCCCGCAGGCCACCGGGAGCGGGGTGTACACTGGCAGCGGTACGTTCCTTTCCGCGGGCGCCCAGGACGCCGCCCATGCGATGGCTGTCGTTGGGTATGACGACGGGCGTCAGGCGTATCGCATCATGAACAGCTGGTCGCCGCAGTGGGGTGACGGCGGGTTCATATGGATGCATTACGATACGTTCCATGCCACGGTGTTCGAGGCCTACTCGATAGAGCCCGCGGGTGATCGCGAGCCCCCAGGCCCCGGACCGGAGCCTGGACCTGAGCCCGGACCGGAACCTGGGCCGCCGTCGGAAGGGTTCATCACCGAGGCGTACCAGTTTGTCGATAATGATCCGATCACTCGAGAGTTGCAGGTCTACCTGGTGTTCTTCTACCGTTTTGACGAGCCCTTATTTATCAAGAAGGTCGTTGTAGACGACCCGAGCGTGAATCCCGCGGTGGAGCAGGAATGGAACGCCTGGAGCGTCGACGGCTACGTCTACTTCGTCAACCCGGCAGGAGATGCACAGCCCCAGGCGGCCGGCACTAGGCAGATCGGGCCTTCGGACCCCACGCAGTTCCTACCCGGGGACTACACGCTGACGCTTGAGGTACGAGATGCTGATGATCAGGATAGCGTTTTGACTGACACGGTGACGGTAGATCCGCTTGAACCGGACGATGGTGGCGGTGAGGAAGGCGTCTGCAACGATTTCTGCATGTTTGCCTACGATGGTGAGTGCGACGACGGCGGCCCGAACAGTGATTGGTCGGTGTGCGAATACGGGACAGATTGCTTTGATTGCGGCACGCGCGATCCGCGTGGTGGCGGTGGCAGCTCGGAGCTTTGCTTCGATAGCTGTCGCTTCGCCGGTGACGGCGAGTGTGACGATGGCGGCCCGAACAGTGACTGGTCCGTGTGCGAGTACGGGACGGACTGCACTGATTGTGGGCCGCGTAGCGCCGATGACGGCGGCGTCGTCGAGATCTTTTGCGTCAACTCCTGCCAATTCGCCTTTGACGGAGAGTGTGACGACGGCGGCGCCGGAAGCGATTGGGCCGTCTGTGAGTTCGGAACCGACTGCTTCGACTGTGGCGAGCGCACTCTCGACGACTTCGAGGGTGGCGACGGCTTCGAGTTGTGCACCAACTTCTGCCCCTACGCGTTCGACGGGGAATGTGATGACGGCGGCCCGGGTGCGCTGTATCAGGTCTGCGAGTTCGGAACCGATTGCGGTGATTGCGGATCGCGATCCGAGGGCGATTCGAACGGCGGTGGTGGAATTGACGGCGGTACGCTTTGTGACGACTTCTGCGAATCATCCTTCGATGGTGAGTGTGATGACGGTGGTCCGGGGTCGCTCTTCGACTTGTGTCCCCTGGGCAGCGATTGTTTCGACTGTGGCCCACGGGGAGACGACGGCTCCTCGGATGGCTTTGATGGCTTCGACGGTTCGGATGGTTCGGACGGCGGATTCAAGGTGATCAGCCGCACGTTTCGCGGGATACCAGTAGCGGTGCCGACGTGGGCGCGCGATCTGCCGGCTAAGGCCATCGGGCCCAAACTGCTCGGTGCGAATCGCAGGCCGGTAACGGTGAGGGAGGTGCTGCCCAGAGATAAGTCTGAGTAATTGTAAAAACGCGGGGCGGTGTCCGCCCGCCGTTGACCGGCGGCGGTCGCCCGCTCCTGTCTTGGTCTGATGGAGGGATTCGCATCGTGGCCCGATGCGAATCCCTCCTTTGCTTGCGCATGCAGGTGCACGCAGGCGTTTGCAGCTCTCAGCGTCGTGCGCTGTCCGGCGGACAGTACGGAGCCGGTTACGCCGATATATCTGCAGGAACACCCGGTTCTAACGGGGTCGCAGAAATGAAGACGCCGCTGAGCGATCGCGTTAGCGATGCGCTGTGCTACGCCGTCGCTGTGTGGACAATCTGCTGCAATGCCGTCGTTGCGCTTGGGGGTTCCCTGCGCGAGCTGCTAGTGCTTTTCCTGGGTGTGTGCCTGTTTGCGGGCGTGCTCCTATTGTCACTGCGACGCGCCCGGAGGGTCTCGCGAGGGTCCACACGAGAGGACGGACCCGCTACCAGCTTGGCGCTCGCCGATGCGCCCCCGGCTGCGCGCGCAGACCTTGGCGGTCCCGCTGGGCGGGGTACGCCAGGCAGGGCGGTAGCTATTCTCACCCGCGTCTGTGCGGTGGTTGGCGGCGTTTGGGCCCTGTGCTCGTACGCGATTGACGGCAATGTGGTGCAGCTTTGGTATGGCGGCGTTGCCGTAGTAGCGCTAGGCCTGCCGACGGCTCTGATCCGCAAGCGGCAACCCGGCCCCGACGAGCACGCGCGTAACAGCCGTGTGTTCGAGGGCGTGCTGTGGGCTATCAGCATCGGGTGTTTGATGCTGACACTTGTCTGTCACCGCCCGGATTGGGATGACGCCTTCTACGTTAACGTAGCGGTCGCGGTGTCCGACTCGCCCGATGATTCCCTGTTGGCCAAAGACACGATGTACGGCATAGAGGGGCTTGGGCTCGAGATACCCGTCTACCGGCTTCATTCGTACGAGATCTTCAACGGCGCAGTTGCGTACCTCACCGGAATACC
>JBHHXS010000320.1:0-3716 GCA_046757145.1 Phycisphaerae bacterium
ATCTTGACCACCATCCCCCCGGCATGCTCCAGCCAGGACGGGTCCTTATCCGTCTTCTTGACGGGCTCAAACTCGTAGTAGCCTTTGGGGTTGTCTTCGTCCGGTGCGCGGATTCGGTCGGTAAGCGCGGGTATCCCACCCTTGTCGATCATCTGCATCATCAGGGACGTGCCGGTGCGTGGCAGACCCGACACTATCGTAACATGCTGGTTGCTTTGCTCCACAATGAAGAGAGTAGCATCGCACACAAGGTTACGCAACCCCTACAGCTGGAGATGGCAGGGCAATCGCATTAAAACTGGTGCATCGCCCGTTACGCACTCGAAACGCCGGCTTGACCTCCCCGACCTTCTTCGAACGCCCGCCGTGGACCGGCATTACCAGCATGAAAAACTAACCTTGGGATTATAATGCGATTGCCCTGCTGGAGATGGCGCCGGAACGGGAGATGAATGCGGGGCACCCTCGTACGCCGCGAAGCGCGTGGACCTGGTTGCGACTGCTGCTGCGGTGTAGTGTGGGTGTTGATCTCCATGGAAGAGATGCATGGACGAACACGACGCAAGTAGGTGTACGGCACACGACGAGCCCGAGTTGCACGTCGTCACCGGGGCGTTCGGTTACGTTGGCAGATACATAGCCCGGCGTCTGCTGGCTGATAACCAACGCGTCAGAACCTTGACGGCGCACCCGAACCGTCCAAACCCGTTCCGCGGACAGGTGGCCGTGTACCCGCTCTGTTTTGATGATATCGGTGACCTCGCGATAAGCATGCTGGGAGCGGTCACGCTTTACAACACGTATTGGGTGCGGTTTGAGGCCGGGCGCGTAACGTTCGACACGGCAGTCAGGAACAGCAGCTTTCTCATCACCGCTGCGCGATGGGCGGGTGTCAGACGGATAGTCCACATCAGCATCACCAATCCTTCGATTCACTCCTCACTACCCTACTTCCGGGGTAAGGCCGAGGTCGAATCCATCGTGGCAGCATCCGGCGTCTCCCACGCGATAATCAGACCTACGGTTGTCTTCGGCAGCGATGGTATCCTGATCAACAACATTGCATGGCTGATGAGGCGCTTCCCGATCTTCGCCGTGCCGGGCTCCGGCGATTATCGTGTTCAGCCTGTATTCGCAGAAGATCTTGCCGAGTTGGCGGTGGACGCCGGCCAGCGTCAGGACACGCTTACCATAGATGCGGTCGGCCCGGAGATCTACACGTTCACCGAGCTCGTTCGTCTCATCGCCGATGCGGTCAAGAGCCGGGCGAGGATAGTGCGCGTACCGCGCGGCGTCGCTCTGTTCACAGCGCGAGTCCTCGGCCTGTTGGTCCGCGACGTGATTCTGACGAGAGATGAAGCGGAGGGGCTCATGTCAAGCCTGCTGGTTTCGGAAGGACCGCCGACGGCGAGAACAAGTTTCAAGAGATGGCTGGGCGAGCATGCCGACTCTTTGGGCGTGAGGTATTTATCGGAACTCGAGCGGCACTACCGGTGAGCCTTGCTTTGCTGATCGGCGTATCAACGTTGTGTTGATCAGCCTATCGACAGCTACGTTGCACCAGGTGTAGCTCTCGAACCCGCAGTGTCGGTAAGCCGGGCTTCTCCGCGCTGGAGGCGTTCAGCGAACGTCAGAGTCTCCTCGTAAAGGGCATCAAGAATGTCATCCTCTACGACGACGCGTTTTTGCTCGCCTTGGACGTAGATGATGCCCTTGCCCTTACCTGCGAAAACAGCTACGTCAGCGCCTTCGGCTTCACCCGGCCCATTGACAACGCATCCCATGATCGCGACCTTGACCGGTGTTTTTATGGTTGCGAGCTTCCTGCGGACGTCGGCGGTAAGCTTTATCAGATCAATTTCGATTCGGCCGCAAGTGGGACATGCGATCAACTCCGGCTCAACGCGGCTGCGCAGCCCAAGCGAACAGAGCAGCTCCTTGGCGTCCTCGACCTCGTGGATCGGATCAGCCGCGTACGAGATGCGGATCGTGTCGCCTATCCCCATTGCTAATAGCGCGCCAAGGGCAGCGATGGAGCGGATGCGACCGGTTTCAGGCGGGCCCGCGTGCGTCACGCCGACGTGGAGAGGCAGATCGAAGCGCTCGCCTATGGCCCGCGATGCGTCGATGACCATACTGGCATCGACGCTTTTGACGCTGAGCACAACGTCGTGAAAGTCGTTCTCCTCGAAGATCCGCATATAGCTCTGTGCGGCAGCGAGCATGAGCCGGATCATCTCGGACCGATAGTCTACTCCAAGATCGCGCTTTTGCCGGGCGCGCGTGGACGCGTCGCGACGCTCGACCACGCTCCCCTCGTTTATGCCGACGCGGATGGGAATGCGGCGCTCCCGACAGGCGGCGATGACCCTGTCAACTTGCTTGCGGTCTCGCAGGTTCCCGGGGTTGAGCCTTATCTTGTGAACGCCGGCATCGACGGCCTCGAGTGCTCGTTCGTAATGGTAGTGTACGTCCGCGATGACAGGCACGGGGGATTGCTCGAGTATCGGCACGAGCGCCTGGGTGTCTCGACGATCCGGGACAGCAACGCGGACGAGGTCACAGCCTGCTGAGGCGAGCTGACGTATCTGTGCGACCGTGGCGTCGACGTGACGTGTGCAGGTGTTGGTCATCGACTGGATGGCAATCGGGGCATTGCCACCGATGAACACTCCGCCAACGCTTACCTGTTTAGCCCGGCGGCGCTCGATCACGGCCTGTTACACTCCTGTCAGGGACAATCTGCGGGGTTCATATGATCGGGAGCATCGGCGTATCTCTGCCCCTCGAAGCCGAACTTGATCCGCTGAAGGTCACCGACGTTCAAGATGTAGTTCGGAGCAGCCCCAGCCTCCAAGCCGTGCAGGTCCACCCACGTTATGTGGGTGCTTGGCGTTGAATCCCCCTGTGCCGTCAGCACGAAGGCCTGGACGTCCGTCACATTGACCACACCGTTAGGCAGCGAGAAGCCGGGGTCCGGAGGCAAAGCGCCGATGCCGACACCGACCACGTCCCCGTAAAAGCGCTCCCCCGGTTTGCGTACCGTTGCCAGCACCAGAGGTTCAGAGAAGAGCACGCCGTCCGGGCTCGCCCGGAGTTAGTAGGTCGCAGCCGGGACGATAGCGCAATCGCCGACATGTACGACGGCAGGCCAGGTATCGCTGAAGTACGGGGCATCGACGATGCGTGACAGCCCGTTCGTGTCAGGCTCTGAGACCCAGCCCAACACGCCGGTAGAGCTGGGGAACTCGACACTGGCGGTCAGCTCAACCTGAAACGCAGACAGGCCGAAATTGTCGGGGGCAAAGGAGACATACCTGTTCTTGGGTATGTCGTGGGGCGACATCGCCACCTTAGGCGGGATGGTGACTTCCGCCCGGACCTCCAACGAATACAACTGGGTTCCAGAAGGGCTGTCGCTTTCAAAGACTCGGATGTAATAGTCACCGGCGTCGTTGAGTATCAAGTCATTCACGGATTCCGTCTCTCCCGCGTTACGGTCATCGGCCGTTGCAATTACGGTCGACCCGTCACCCCCGAGCAGTTCAAAGCCCAGATCAGCGATAGCCGCGCTATCGATCAGGTTACCGCTGCTGCAATTACCGTCAAAGTTCTGCGGGCTGTTGTCGTAGACCCTTCCCACGGGAGCAACGATCACCTCGATGACGCGCGGTTCCTCAATAGTAAAACGAAACCAGTCCTCCTCACCGTCTTGA
>JBHHXS010000321.1:0-3708 GCA_046757145.1 Phycisphaerae bacterium
GCTACTGTTCCTGCAAATGTCGCGAGTCAGGAGCGGTCGGTCGGCATGGGAACGAGCTAAGTGTTGAGCTGAAGAAGGCGAGCCACTACGTGGTGGCGTAATATGACTGGTGCTCGACGGCATGAAGAGAAATCGTAATTCTATGCCTTGCGTTCCACGACGGCCTATGCTACCGAGAGAGCATGGACGTCATCTTGAGATACCGCGGTCGGAACATTTGCTCCGCTGATGTGGAGTTCATCGAGCATCTTATCACGAAGCATCCCCGTCTGAGTCGACGGGGACTGTCGAAGAAGCTGTGTGAGGAGTGGAATTGGGTACAGCCCAATGGGCACCTGTGCGATATGGTGTGCCGTGGGCTGATGCTCGAGCTGCACCGCCGCGGGCTCATCGCCTTGCCTCCGAGGCGGATGACCCCGCCCAACCCATTGATGCAGCGCGCCCGGCCGGAGTGCATCGAGGTCGCTCAAATCCCGCTGTGCGCGTCGCTGAAAGAGATTGGCCCAGTCGAGCTGCGTCAGGTACGGCGGAGAGCCGAAGAGTCCTTGGTGAATTCCCTGATCGAGCAACACCACTATCTCGGCTACGTCCAGCCTGTTGGTGAGCACCTCAAGTACCTCGTCACCGCGCAGGATCGGCCCGTTGGGTGCTTGTGCTGGTCGTCGGCGGCCAGGCACCTCGGTCCGAGAGATCGCTACATTGGCTGGTCGCAGGCGGCACGGAGGGAGAACATCCGGTTCATTGCCTACCAGAGCCGGTTTCTGATCTTGCCCTGGGTGCGGGTACCCCATCTGGCCTCGCACGTGCTCGGGCGCATGTCACGTCAGCTCTCGGCGGACTGGCAGCGTGTGTATGCGCATCCGATCTACTTCACGGAGACCTTCATCGACCCCTCACGATACGCCGGCACCTGCTACCGAGCGGCGAACTGGATCTACCTGGGCATGACGACGGGGCGTGGCAAGAACGACCAGACGAATAAGCCGAACCGCACTCTCAAGCAGGTGTTCGGGTATCCGCTCCAACGAGGCTTTCGTCGAAAGCTGCTTGGGAACGCTTTGTCGTGTGAGCAGCAAAAGGCTCTCGGTGCAAGACAGACGTCGTGATGGTCCAGCGTATCGACATAAGTTTGGATGAACTGCGCCAGCTGCGTGGGCGAATCGACGATCGGCAACTCCAGCCCGACGACTGGCCTGTAGTGCGAGCGCTCGTCTCGAAGCTCATCGCACGTACGGAGGCCCGGCAAGAGCGCATGCTGGAGAAGATCGCTGAACAAGAAGCGCACGCCTCTGACTACGCCACCTTTGCCGGGGGCACCGTGGGAGATGATGAGTGGAGTGGCGACGGAGCATTGGCAGAGGCGAGGAGCAGCGCTTTTGTGGGCGAATCCTCAAAGGCAGCCCCGACGAGCCCAGCCTCAGCGGTCGGTGCCTCGGAGCAGCAACCCGACGAGAAGAACAAGCCCAAGGGGCATGGTCGAAATGGCGTCGATGCCTTCGTCAACGCGGAGCACTTTCACCACGAGCTTTCGCCCGGCATCATTGGCACGGTGTGCGAGGATTGTGGACCTGTGCGTGGAGCCGGCCGCATGTCGCATTACCGCGAGAAGGTCATCATACGAATCGTAGGCCAGCCTCTGCTCGGCGCCCAGGTCCATCACTACCAGCAGGCGCGGTGCAGGATATGTGGAAAGATCATCAGAGCCGCCGGCCCGGCCGAGATCCTTGAAGGCATCGGCACCAGCTACATCACATACGACTGGTCAGCGTGCGCGATGCTCATCGTGATGCACTATTTCGCCGGAGCTCCATTCAAACGCCTCGAGTCCCTCCACAACGGTTGGGGCGTTCCAATGCCCGATGCCAACCAGTGGAGCATGGTCGATGCCTGCTCGGACCTCCTTTGCCCGCTCCACAAGGCCATCGAGCACCATGGGATTCAGAATGCTGTCACCCTCAGGATCGACGATACCGGTTCCATGGTCATCTCGCTCAGGCGGCAAATCCAGGCCGAGATTGCTGCCCTTGAGGGCATTGGTGAGTCGACCAAAGACGTCAGGACCGCAATCAACGCCACCGGTGTCTACTTCGAGACCCACGACGATGCAGTGATCATGCTGTTCTACACGGGTCGTCATCACGCAGGTGAGATCATCGACCAGCTCATCAAGCATCGTCAGAGCTCGAAGCCGAAGATCGCCAAGGTCACAGACGGCGCGTCGAAGAACTTTGTCCACGATCAGGAGGACCGGCTGATCGAGGCCACCTGCAACGTTCACGCATTCCTCAAGTTCAGAGCCATACAGGACAAGTATCCCGCAGAGTACGCGAGGGCCGGCGAGGTTTACAAGCAGGTGTTCGACAACGACGACGAGGCCAAGGCCCGCGGTCTGACGCCAACTGAGCGGATGCACTATCACCGCAAGCACTCGAAGCCCCTGATGGAAAAGCTCAAGGCGATGTGCAAGGACAAGATCAAGAGCAAGCTCGTCGAGCCGAACTCGCTTTTGTGGGAGCCGTTGACCTTCATCATCAACCAGTGGGAGCGACTTACCAAATTCTATCAAGAGCCCAATATCCCTCTCGACACGAACCTGGTCGAGCAGGGGCTGATTATACCGGTCCGCTATCTCGCCGGGTCCTTCAACTACAAAAATCAGAACGGCGCCGAAGTCGGTGATCTCTGCATGTCGTTGGTCGCCACCGCTCGTGCAAACGATGTTGAACCCGTTGCCTATCTGACCGACTGCCTTCGCAATCACGAGGACCTGGCAAAGAGGCCGGAGTACTATCTGCCCTGGGTCTACCGGGAACGCTTCAGAAAGCGAGCTCTGCCCCCAGAGCCTGAGCCACTCGGCGACGCGCCTCACGCACCACAGGAGACCCGACCACGGTCTCTATGCGACCTCGCGCCACAGCTGCGGGAAGGAGCAGCTCATGGGGTCACCGCCCCATATCAAAATTTGCAGCTCGCGGGCGAGAAGTGGCGAGCAGGGAGAGGTCTCATCCCCCTTCGGCCAGGCTGAAAACCTCCCTGTGGAGAGGCGTTTCGTGCAGAGCCAAAAGCCACCGCCATCGTAGAACAGGAGCCGCAGCATATGACGTCCCTTGTTGATAAAGGCGAAAAACGTCCCGTCCATCGGCTCCTTCTCGAGCACAAAACGGGCTACTGCTACCATCCCATCGATACCCTTCCTGAAATTGACCGGCTCATGCATGATCAACACCTTCGCCTGCGCGGGGATTTGAATCATGACGCAGCTCCGATTCCGCACAGCGACGACAGCACACTGAGTGTCTCCTGCGTCTGCGTAAAGATCCGCAGTTTCAGCCCTGTCGCGGTCTCGACCTCCGCGATTGGGTAAGTCCCCGCCGATGGCGCCGTAATCGAAAGCCGCGAGAAAGCGGCAACAGCCGCACTACTCTTACTGGCCTTCTTGTCCCTTTCGACGAGACGCGAACGCTCGAGCTTCGTCGCTCGAGCTACAGCGCTGGTTCCGTGCACGCGAGTAGCCCAGAGCGCCCGCTCCCACAACTCGCCGGGAACCCGTTCCCGAACATGACGCTTCTTCCTCCGCCACCGATCAAATGCTGCCGTCAACTCATCCAATGAATCTACTTTCATGCTCAGATCCTCCCATAGGTTTGAAGTTGGGAGAGATCTACACCAATGGCTTCGGCGTGTCTGTCACAGTTGCTGGAACGGTAG
>JBHHXS010000322.1:0-3705 GCA_046757145.1 Phycisphaerae bacterium
GGATGAACTCCGCGAGCGACGCAGAAGCAATGCCCCGCAAAGCCGGAGCATCGGGGTCACAACCTCCGCTGGCATCGGCACAGTGACACGCGTCACAGCCCGACTCGGCGTAGGCAGTCTCGCCCGCTACTGCCGTTGGAACCCTGCGTCCAGCCTGAGCGTCACCGCCTGTGGTGTCGTTCTGCTGGCCGCTTGTCAAAAGCGCCGCGAGAAGGCCCGCGGTAAGGAGATCGCGCTGGTAATCCTCCAACCCGAACAAGATACCACAGCCTGTCTCCAGCGCCAGTGCAGTTGCCATCAACGTGCAAACGGTCGTCGTTCCGATCTTGCGTATGTGACTCATGGCGATCAGACTCCTTTCACTTAGGTTGGCCCATGGCCGGGTCCGAAGACAAGTCGCAGCCAAGTGAAGTTGAAAGGTCCGGTAAGAACCTGAAAGTCGTAAACGATGTTTGTGCCACTTGGACAGAAAAGGCTATTGCGCTACTGCGGAAAAGTCAAGGTGGAACGATCGAGGGCACCAGGTGTGGGTGCGTCGGAGGACCATGTATGAATATCGGAATCCAACCACTGCCGCTGGTACCGCGGATAGTGCACCTCCTTCCGGGTCGGCAGGTTTACCGGTTTGGATGCTTCACGCGTAACCGTGAACCTGGCCAGCAGGTGTGGTTATTGAACGTGATTCGGACTGAGTGACGCACACGGAAACGCGTTGGCCACAGGACACGGCGTACAAACCTGCCTATACTTCTTTGCTCCTTCGATACTCTCGAATGAGCGGACGGCCCGCTTGTCGCTGCGCGCGGTCTTGGGCGACCGGCGCGCTAACGACTCGTGTCCTGTTGACTACGGGTTTAGGCACTGATAGAAGGAAAGAGCACGGGAAGCAACCTGCGGTGGGCAATGGAGGCCGAGCAGGCACGGGTTAAACCGTTAGAGGACCTGCTGCATTTGTTAGGAGGGCGACACTGCGATGAGATCATGGGTTTTATTGGCGCGTCTGGGCACGCTTCTTGCAGCGGTCGTGTGCTGCGTTGTTACCCCGGAGGCCCGGGGATACCTGATCGGAATCCACGACGATACGGGGACGTTGTACAGCATCTCTACAGCTGATGCAGCCGCGACACCTGTAGGCAACACAGGTATAGGCAGGGTCGGCAGCCTAGAGTTCTCGCCGAGCGACGGTCTGCTCTATGGGTTTACGCACGGCGTGCATGCGGTGCTGTATTCCTTCGACCCCGTTACGGCCGCTGCGACCACGATCGGACCGCTTAATCTCGGGACCGAGGTGTTTGAAGGCGGATTGGCGTTCAGCCCCGACGGCACGGTGTATGGCGTGAACGGAGGCGCGGCGGCGGATGCGCTCCTGTTTCGCTTGGACACCGGCACCGGGCAAGCCACCGTCGTCGGTGCATTGACAGGCGGGCGACATGATATAGGTGGGTTGGCCTGGCGGGGAGGACTGGAGGACGGCACTCTCGTAGCGCTTGATCGTGTAACTGCATCTCTGCTTCTGATTGACCCGTTTACCGGCGGGACTACGTTGCTTGCGGAGCTTAGTGAGGATATCCAAGCCGGCGTGATCAGCGGGATGGCTCTCGCAGATGCCGGACCTCGGCGTAGCAGTGCGGTCGGCTACTTCTCAACCGCAGCGGCCACCGGCACCAATGCGCTTTATTCGTTCGATCCCTACACCGGACAGCACGCACTTATCGGCGAGTTTGACCCGAATGTGATCGGCGGAGCAGGCCTGGGTGGCCTGGCGTTCATCCCCGAACCTGCGTCATCTCTCCTGCTGGCTGCAGGCACTCTGGCTCTTCTTTACCGTCGCCGGAGGTGAGGGACCTGCGGTCGCAGCCCCAATGCCCACGCCCAGCCGCCGGGCCCTGATCGACGACGAGGCCTTTGAGGGCAGCCTTCCCCGGTCGCCTTCTTGCGCATGACCACGAAACCCGGGCGGCCCTGAATTCGATTCCCTATGTCGACCTGGTGACCACCGATGCGGCTGTCACTCAGCTACAACGCCGGGTGCTCTCGTAGCGAGCTTGGACCGCAGGTCCGGCATTGTTCGGCTCGCCTCAGTCCCCGTCAGGCACCATCATTCGTACGAACCGGTCCCAGTCGCCTCGGCGAAAGGTGACAACGATCCACATTACGCCGGGGATGACGTACCGAGGCACGATAGTCTCCGTAGCGACTCTGGCAACGAACGCTACGCCCTTCATAACGCCGGGACTGAACGTGTACATGGCAGCGGCGTGATCACCGGTATACCCATCGAAGACCATCAGCGCCAACTCGAACATGATCCAGACATGTATCAGTAGCAGGCCGAATATCACCGCCCAGATTCGCCGCTCCCACGGCACCGGCGACGCGAGAATCAGGGAAAGCATAAGTCTAGTTGGGGCGTACCCATGGTACCGAGCACTGAACGACTGCTTTCTGATAGCCATGGTCTTGTCATTCCCCAGGCGGAGCTCGCTGTCCAACAGTTTGGTAGGTTTGTCCAACGGGGCGATAAACACGGTGCCGTGTGGAGGGAAGTTCCGGAAGACCATCGTTCCCGTCGACCTGTAGGTGTCGGCGTACCAGTTTCCGATGACAGGCCACACCGCCAGGAACGCGAGGTAGTAGGCAAGGGCTCTGACGAAGAACCCACTAATGAATAGTGTCGGGCTTCTTGCACGTTGGCCCGGCCACTCCCGGCTGTGCAGAAAAGCTTGAAGTCTAATGAACAGCGTCGGCCTTCTCACGCTTCGGGCTCCCTACCCGCGTGGCACGCAGGGCCCATACCGTCCAGAAAAAAATGGCCAACAGGATGAACAGCGTCTGCCAGACGTCAACATGCATGATCTCAAATGCTCTGGGCCAGAAGGCGCCTATGTAGAACAGGGTCACGATTCGTACGAGGTTCATCACCATTATCAACAGCGTGCCTATGACAGCGCCTGGCAGCTTTGAGACCCACGGGGCGGGAAAGGCCAGTACCCCAGCTACGAATAATGCACATGGCTCGAAGGCGTCGCATCCGCGCGCTATCGTCAGCTGATACCGCGGCGACGTAATGGAGTAACCGGAAACGCGCAGAGAGTCCTCGAACAGTCTGAGCACCGCACCGGACGCCTGCGTAACAAACCGCAGGTGCGCCGGCCAAACCGTGTCCATTACGAATGACGTAGAGCGTATCAGATGAAACGCGCCTAGGATCAAGCCAAATAACACGACGAACTGGAATACAGGCCCTTTCCTCCGAATCCACCCGGCCCGCTTAGCTCCCCGCTGTCCGGGCTGCTCTGCCCCGTGCCCCTTTCGGGACTCCGGAGAGTCCGCGCCGGCTGAAGCCTGCGGCTCACCCGCGTCCGCATCGCTCGCGGCTACGCTTTGCCGGGGACGTCCGGTCTCGGCTTTGCGCGTACGTTTCGTCTTCTTACGACGTTGTTTGCCCACAATGTGCTCACGCAGAGGCTATTACAGCCGCGGTTGGATCAATCACCCAACAACGAGCGGCAAGCCCTACCGGTATGGGACGCATGATAGCATGTGTACCGGCCGTATTCCAGCGTGGTGATGTGACCGCCAGGGTCTTTCAATAGTCGTCTTTGGCGTGGATCAGGGCCAGGGCTTCGTAGGGTTTGGCGGCGTGGCGGCGGAGGGCGGCAGCTTTGTTGGTCACGTCGCGGGCGTTCAGCAGGTTGATGACAA
>JBHHXS010000323.1:0-3699 GCA_046757145.1 Phycisphaerae bacterium
ACTGCCGCGAATACCGTACGCGGCTTCGATGTGCTGCTTCACGCGCTCGCGCAGATTATTGAGTTTGCGTGTCAGCAGTTCCGCGGGGTCGAGCGGGGTTACGTGTGGCGCGAGCTCTTTGACCAGCTCGTCTGCTGTGGGTCTTTCACGTGGAAGATTGGCCAGCATGCGCGCCACCAGCTCGCACCATTTATTGATGCCGGGATCAGTCGACCCCCGCAGCTCAGGCCTTCGAGCGCCGTTGTATATGGCGAATGCGATGAATTCGGATGTCGTCGGGTGCCGATGGGCCTCGGGATCGTTGTAGAGGTACGGATGACCGTGCTCGGCAAAGAGGTGCAGAAGAAAGCCGGCGGCGATTATGTCCGAGGCGCGTTCAAAGGTATGCAGGGTCCGCTCGCGGTATTTGTCAGGGTCTATAAAGGCGCAGATGCGGTCGTCACGCTCGAACTCGTCGGGTGATAGGACTTCCCACGCAGCGGTTCCCTGAGCGTCAGCGGGAAGATCGGGGTTAGGTCCGACGGCTAGGTTGAGAAACTCCTCGACGCCCAGGGCGGAGCAGATCGCCGGTGCGAAACCGAAATCAGCGACCTTGCTGATCCCGTCGGCGGACGTGAGCACGACCCCCGGGCACAGGCCTCCGTGTGCGACGGCCTGCCTGTCACCTGAGATGTGGGCTGCGCGTAAGGCGTCAAAGACGGCCCAAGCAAGCTCCTTGAGGTGCTCCGGTGGTGGGCAATCTGCCCCAGGATCGAACAGGTCCGGTATTAGGAATCTCGGCGAGGCGGGCTCGTGCTCGATGAAGAAAGCCTGTTCATTCTCTTGAAGGTCGCCGAGGAGCTGCAGCACGTGCGGCGAGCGCCGCCCGAGTGTCTTGTTGGCCTCGACCGCCGCCGTCAGTGTCGCACGCAATTTCGCTGCGGCATCGTCGCGGAGGTTGGGGGGCTTTAGGATGACACGGCGATGAATCTCAGCCATGCACAACCGATTCGTGTAGTGTACCGTGTGCCACCGATCCCATGTACGCGACCGCCATCACGCAGCCTTGCCGAACCCCACGGAACACGAACTCGGCAAGGGCGTGGTCGACATCATGCCGCAAGGCGCATATATTATCCACTCACTTGACGACGGTCGAAGCGGCGCCGTGCAGCGAGCCCACGGGTGGCGGGGGCGGCTTAGTCGTCGACGGTCGGTCGGTCAGTCCAGGTCTTGGTGCTAGGGCAGGCGTATGGCGACAGAGAGCAGGCGGCAACAGAAGGTTGACACTACCCCAAGGGAGCTGTCCAAGCTGTTCATGCCGTTGAGCTCAGCCCTTCTGGGTGTGGCAGAACCCGAGCGCTACCGCGTTCTGGCATCCTTCCTGTCGAATCTGGCTGAACAGAGCGATGCAGCGGCCGACGGCCGCCAGGGAGCATCGGGGGAACACATAGAGGGGCTTGCGAGGCAGGCGCAGGCCCTGGCCAAGGACAAGGCGACCCTCGAAGACAGACTGCGGACGACCGCGGCGGACCTCGCGGTAGCCCAGAAGCAACTGGACGCGGAGAAGGCTCGGGCGGCTGAACTCGAAGGGGCGATCGACGATCAGCGCAAGAGGCTCCAGGCCGCTGAGCAGGAGCTCGAACAGCTCCAAGCTCAGGTGGTTGCCCTGAACGCCTCCAACCATAAGGCAGAGATCCGATGCGAAGAGCTGGAGCTGCGGGCACAACGCGCTGAGCTGGCGCTAGGTGACAGGTCGCAGGTTGACGGGCTGGAGGAAAGCAGACGCGACCTGGCGGCACAGGCGGAAGCGCTACGGGCGCAGCTTGACCAACTCCGGGTCGACAAGGATGCGGAGATAAAGCGGATAGGTGAGGAGCTTGCGAAAGTAAAGTCGGGCGCGGCTGGAAGTTCTGATGCCACGTTGGCGGGGTTATGGCAGCGAATGGCCTCCGCTAAGCCTCCGCTTGCGGAAGAGAACACGCAACCGGACAAACAGGCAGCGCAGCGCCTCATCGACGCCTTCGTGGTGTTGGTTCGGTTCGTGGATGAGTTCGACAAGAGTATGCGGGTGTTTCTAAACCAGTACTGCCAGCACCATCCGTCGGTCAAAGCGCCTTGGGAGGCCTATGCGCGCGGGGATGGCTTGTATGAATTCGCCAGGCGGACGGTTGCGACTAAGGGAGGTAGACCGGTAAAGCCACTCGAGATGAGGTTGCAGTTTCTCTACAATTGGACGTACGCGGGTATGGTCGGTTGTGACGCTGCGTTCGCGTCGGTACGGTCTGAACTGCAGTCCCATCTGTTGGGGCCTGCCGGTGCGGGGTCGGACCCGAAATGTCCGATCAGCGATTATCTGCGTAACAGCGGGCCTGAGCTGTTCATGCAGCATATGAATGAACTCCGAAGCCTCAAGATTGCTGAAGCGTTCGGGCGCGGTTGATTAACGCCAAGTGTCTAGCGGGTGAGTGTATCATGCAAACTTCACTCGACGGAATCCCAGAGCGAAGCATGGTGCGGCGCATCCAATCGACGGCGCACGCGCCGACGGCGCTTGGCTGAACATTAAGGGAGGATCATCATATGACTAACGGTGTGCAAGATCGTTCCTGCAGGCAGGGCGCTGGGAGACGAGCCGCAATCCTCGGCATGGCAGGGATCTGCGGAGTCGCTGCACAGTGCGGCTGCGCGAGTAGAACAGTGACCATCACACAGGCGGACCGCATCAATACGAGAGTGCAGATTGGGCGAGAGCCCGCGCTGCGCGAGGGTGAGCCCTTGGAAGTGAACATCGTCTGTGTGTATCCTTGTGATCTGAAGAAGGACAGGAACGCCCTGCTCGCGCCGGATAAGGGCATTACATCGGCTGTGTGGTACGCTCGTCGTCCGGAGGTGGGTAAGCTGTCGGATGCGGAGCGTTTTGATCTGCCCGCAAGGCAGATATACCTCCTCACAGACGACACTGAGTGCTTTGGTACGCCTAAGGGCCCCCGGCTACGCGGCGCAAAGAAAGATGGGAAAAAAGAGATCAAGATCACCGGTATAGCGTTCAAGGAGAAGCGCCGATTCAGCGTGGCGGGGTCGTTGTTCGACCCACGCGCCGTTATTTACGTGTTTCCCAAGTTCCTGGATGAGCATGAGAACGTCCTACCGGTCTTGCCCGCCAAGTTCAGTCCCCCGGGAGATTACTACCGTCATCTTGGGGTGGAGATTGGTGTATTGGATCCCGGCAAGACCGAAGAGCAGTACATAAAGCCCACCACACCGCGGAGGTTGAACAAACGGCGGGACAAAGAGCACAGGTAAGGGCTGCTGCTGAGCGGCCGGATATTACGGGCGTCATCAATGGGGTGATCTTACGCCGGGGTCGAACACCCCAGGCTGAGTGAGAGAGTGTATACGCGGGATTAGACCGGGGAGCTTCCCCCGGAAGAGCTGGCTGGGGAGCGAGTTGAATGAGTTTCTGGACGGAAATCCACTGGTCCGAAGGGATGTTTCTGCGCCCTCATCACCTTCAACTGGCTCAGCGCTGGATGGAGACGGTAGTGGACAGCGGCCTCGACGCCGCCCGTCCGTTCGCGTGGGGGTTCCTGAACCTGCAGATCGCTCCTGAGCCGCTGGAGAACGCCACGCTACGCCTCGACAGCTGCACGGTTCGCCTGAAGGACGGCACGTGGGTTCAAATCCCCGAGAATACCCAGATTGCCCCGTTGAACTTTG
>JBHHXS010000324.1:0-3690 GCA_046757145.1 Phycisphaerae bacterium
GCGGTGGACGAGAAGCCTATCGAGAGATGGTGGAGGTTCTCTCGCAGCCGGGGGACGAGATCATCCTGCATGAAGATGGTCACATTTACCATTATGAGGCAGGTGCTCCTGCGGCGCTGGCAGGCTGCTCCATGAGACTGCTGCCGGGGCAGCGCGGACTGTTTGATGCGGAGGCGGTTAGGAGCGCAATCCGTCCGGCAAACTCCCATTATCCCAGATCGGCGCTCGTCGTGGTGGAGAATACCCACAACCGCGGTGGGGGAAGCTGCTGGCCCATCGACTCCATTAAAGCCATTCGCGACGTTGCCGACCGGTTTGGGCTTCGCATGCATCTCGATGGCGCACGTTTGATGAATGCATGCGTAGCAACTGGTAACAGCCCGACGGACTACACGCGCTATTTCGATACCGTGTCGATCTGCTTCTCGAAAGGACTCGGCGCACCTGTCGGATCTGCAGTGGCGGGCAGCGCCGAGACAATCCAGCGGGTCCACCGCTTCCGCAAGATGTTCGGCGGCGGCATGAGGCAAGCGGGGATAATCGCCGCGGGCGCCCTGTATGCGCTCGAGAATAACATCGAGCGACTCGCCGACGATCACGCCAACGCGAAACGCCTGGCGCGGGCTGTGGCAGACATGCCGCAGATCTCGATTGACTTGAACAGTGTCGAGACGAACATCGTCTACTTCGACGTCGACCGTGCCTTCGGCTCGGCGCAACGCCTGTGTGACATGCTTCGAGAGCACGACGTGTGGATGCTACCCGTCGCGGCTCAGCGCGTGAGGGGCGTAACGCATCTCGACGTATCTGCGCATGACATCGAGCGGGCCATCACAGCACTTGCCCGCATCCTCGGCAAGTGAGCCGACTGCAAATGGGCAAGAGGCATTCGGCAGCTGCCGTCCAGCCCGACGGCGGACCGCCACTGTACGGCGCCTCGCGCTGATCATACCGACGACCTACGTTGTGACCTGCCTGGGGGTGAGCGTCTTCCAGACGCGCCTAATCTACTTCCCAACCAGGGAGTACCGTGCCACGCCTGCCGACGTCGGGTTACGCTACGAGGCTTTAACTCTCAGGACTGCCGACGGTGTCGCAATTGAAGCGTGGTACCTGCCACACCCCGAGCCCGACGGAACAGTGTTGTTTTGCCATGGCAACGCCGGGAACATGTCCGACACGCTCGACTACATGATCGAACTGCACCACCTCGGCTTTGCTGTGCTGACCTTTGATTACCGCGGTTTCGGGCGCAGCGCGGGGCACCCAAGTGAAAGAGGGACCTATTTGGATGCTGAAGCGGTCTGGAGATACCTGACAGACTCGCTTCGCCTTCCCGCGGAACGAATCGTACTATTCGGACAATCTCTGGGAGGCGCCGTTGCTATTGAATTGGCCGACCGTCTGGCAGAGTCCGGACCGGCAGCGCTGGTCGTCGAATCAACGTTCACGAGCCTGGCCGACGTCGGGCAACGGCATTACCCGCTTCTGCCCGTCCGTCTGTTGCTCGCCCACCGGTACGAGTCCGTTGACAAAGTAGGGCGGATCAGTTGTCCGAAGCTGTTCATTCACGGAAGAGACGATGAGCTCATCCCGGTGGCCGACGCCCGAAGGCTATATGACGAAGCCGTCGAACCCAAGACGTTTGTCGAGACGCCCGGTGGACACAGCTCTGCCGGATTCGTGCGAGCGCGACGACATTCCGCGTCTGTAGTTCAGTTCCTACGCGAGGCGACGGCCACCGACGTTCAATAAACCAATGCTGCTGCCTATATGGCACCGACGTGCTATCGGACGGAACATGGGGGCTTGAAGGTGTCCGGTTGCGAGTATAGAGTTGAACGGGGTCGGCGATATCGTAAAACTCGGGATGTGCCCGTGCCGGTAGAGCAACGGTATGCGACTGCACGCCATTTTGCCGAGACGGGGTCGCAAGCGACCGGAGCACGAACCCGCCGCTTGAGGATCGGATCCGTGGTGCCGGATAGCGCACAGCGATTCAGTAGTTGAAACGCCCGCGTCACACCCGTGTGGAGGGGCTCAAGCCGAGAGTGCGGGAGAGGGGCACAAGGTGGGAGAGAACGTGATGAACCGAATCAAGACGCTCATTCATACTCACACCGACTACTCGTATGACAGCAATATCTCGCTGCGCGCGCTCGCGGAGTTCGCCGAAGCTGAGGGCTTTGGGTGCATAGCCGTGACCGACCATGACACCATCGAGGGCGCCGTACGGCTCCAGTGCATGACCTCAGCCAAAGTAATCGTGGGAGAGGAGGTTACTACGCGTGAAGGCCACCTTCTGGGCTTGTTCTTGAAGGAAGCGGTCCCACCCGGGATGAGTGTGGTCGAGACTGCCGGCGCGATTCGTGACCAGGGGGGGCTTGTACTTCTGCCTCACCCGTTCGTGCGGGTATTCGGGTGTGGCCTGGGCAAACTTGCGTGGGTGCTGGCCCACCTGTTCGACGCCGTCGAGGTGAACAACGCCCAGAACCTGCGCTCAACACCGGAAAGGCGCGCCCACGAATACGCCGATCGCCTGGGGATGATCACATTTGCCGGCGCAGATTCGCACCTGGCCAGCAGCATCGCGCCGTGCTATCAGATCATGCACGACTTCGACGGGCCCGAAGCGTTCCTCGAGTCCCTGCGGACGGCTGAGCTGAAAGAGGGTCGTCATCCGATGCGCTACTTCGCCCACATTGCGAAGCAGGTGGCACTTTCGATGGTCAGTCTGCCCGTTCCGCGCGATACACAGATGAACTCGTCTGCCCGACGTTCGGCAGTGGACTACGGAATGGCCGTTTTGAAATGACTCGCAGTAGAGTCGACTCTCTCTACACTCTTTCTGTACGACATACCAGGCCTCGCGTCGGCTTAAGGACATCGCACGGCGCACCGGAAGCTGCAAATCACACGTCACTAAGCTCCAGCGGAGCACAGCCTGCACCCGTAAAGTATTATCGGACAACGAGCTAAGCAAAAACACGTTTTTGCCTTGAATTCGCCCGCAGCCATCTGCTAGGCTGCACGTATTGTTATCGGGTGGGGCGTCCGGCAGTCTACCTCGCACAGGTGCCGGGCCTGCAAGGTTGTTGTACCCGAACACGGAGAGAAGCGACTTCCTCTTCACAGCTTGCTCCATCCCGGCCGTTCGCGCGATGAGCTTAGGGCCTGCCGGCGCGTCGGTGGCGCGCCGAGCGACCTTTTCGGTACAACTGGAAGCGATAAGCAGGCTGCACATTCAGCGGCACGAGAGCGCGCGGTCAGTGTGTCTCCTTTGTACGTGAGGCCGCGCGTTTCCTCATGTCCGAGACAGGTGTCCGGACGTAGGCGACGCTGAGTTCGAAGTGTGTAATCCGGCGACGATTCCCACGGTCTCTCGGGTGAGGCCTGGTAATCACGGCGCCGCTACCCCCGGCGGCTGCCGGCGCTAGGCGCGACCCGTGTGAGAGGCCATGAGCGTGTCGTCCACTCAGGTGACGTATGCCGTGCCTACATGGGTGGACGACCGTTGCTGATGGGCCATCGGTAATCGAAGCACTGCGCAGGCTGAAGCCCAAGGTTCAGTGAGCTTGCATGGCCTGAAGTATTGCGGACGGTGGGTGGCGTGAGCCGCCCCTTAATACTCTGCGTGAACAGGAGCAACCGGCGCCCGGAGTGGCGCGAGTTTGCGTTAACATGGGGGTA
>JBHHXS010000325.1:0-3688 GCA_046757145.1 Phycisphaerae bacterium
ACATGACTGCCTTTCACTCCCGCGCCACCACCGTGTTGTACAGCCCGTAGTGCGTCAGTCCCTCGTGGCTTTCGATGCCCGTGTAGCGGAGCGAGGCGTCCTCGTAGCGACGAAAGGCGAAGACCGCCTGGTTCATCTGCTCGGTATTGAACACCTTGAGACGCACCAGTAAATGGAAGTCCTTCACCGTCAGGCCGGTGACGGCGAGAAACAGGTCCGGTTCGAGTTTGGTGATGACATCCTGGAGCGTGTTTTCGCGGAAGTCGGTCAGATACATGAACGCGGGAATGCGCGTTGCGAACTTGATCAGCTTATCCTGAACCAGCTTGCGCTTGGTCCTGTACTCCTTCTCTTCGGCGGTGAGTTCCTTTTTTTCCTTCATCGTCAGGTCGCCGTCCTTGGCCTTTTTCTTGAGTTCCTTGACCTTATCACTCTTGTTGATGATCGTTTCGATGATGTTGTCACCGAGCGAGCGCCAGCCCTCGATGCGCTCCACAGCGGCCATCGCTTCGGGATTGTCCAGAACGCGCCGTAGCGTGTCGTTGTCTACGTTCACGAGCAGCGCACTCTCCCACTTGCGCGCCAGCAGCGTGGCCGAGGTGCCCGCCATCGCGATGTCGAGAATGCCGCCCGCGTCGATCTGCGTCATGTTCGCGCCGTCGTAGGCGAGCACGGGTAGAAATGACACGAGGTCCTTGACCGCGTTCTCCGGGTTCGGCTCGTTGGGCGACAGGCCGATCCCGTACTCCGACAGTTGCCGTAGCGCACGGGTGGGCGCGAAGTCGAATACGAAGCAAACGGGTTTGAGGACTTCCTCCTCGTTCGGGTCATCGCCGTTCGGGTTCTTGATGGACCACGGCGATTGCACTCGGAACGCCGACTGGAAATAGGTCTCCGGCGACTTGAGGTTCCGCAGCATCAGGATGGATGACCACTGCGGCACCGTGATGCCGGTCGTGAGCTTGCCGCAGGACAGCGTGATGGTCTTGGTGTCGAATCCGCCGCCGACGGCCCTACGCACAGGCGGCAGGGCATACAGCCCGATGCCTGCCGATGCCCCGGCCGCGACGACCACTGCATACTCGTGCCAGAAGGTGTTGTGCTTTTCCGCCAGCAGGTTGGCCATGGCATGGCAGGCCGCCACGTTGGGGAGGAACCAGAAAGCATGCTGCAGGTAGGGCAGCAGGCGCACGTCCGAGTAAGGGAACGGCGGCCGAGTGCCCGTCTTCAAATGCTCGACGGATTTGGGCGCATAGCCGCCACGGATGATGTCCAGCCACTTCTGCACATCACTCTTGTGCATGAACCGCGCCTCGGCGCCCCTGCCCGATGCCTCGAAGAACGCGTTGAGATCGAACTCGTCGAACTCCCCGGCGCTCGCGATCGCCACCAGCTCATCCGGCATCTGGTACGTTAGCAGGCGCATCTGCGGCAGCGCGCCGTAGGGGTTGCGCTGACCGTGATTCGTCCTCGCGTACTCTTCCTTTGCGCGCTGTTCATCCGTGTACGTCCAGTTGAAAATCTGCTCCTCGATGAACTCACCCGTCGCCAGCGCCTTGAACGGCGTGCCTGAGAGGTAGAGGTAAGCCCTGGTGGTGATGGGCAGGAACTCGACCTCCTTCTCCGAGAGCACGGTGAGGTCTTCGTTCACCTCCTCAAGGCCGCTGGCGTATTCCAGCTTCGTCTCCTTTTTGGCTACTGCATCGTCCTCTCCCTCGAACAATTCTTTTGCCGTCTCCCGCCATGCGCCGAAGTGGTACTCGTCGAAGACCACGAGGTCCCAGTTCACCGTATGGAGCCACTCGTTCTTTGGCTTGATGTTGCCCGCCTTGTCACGGCCGAGCAGGTCCTGGAAGGAGCCGAAATAGACAACCGGATTGGTGTTATCGATTCTGGTGAGGTCTCGGTCGGAGTTGCGGGAGAGGTACTGCCAGCCGTCGAAGTCCACATGCGACTCCAGGTCAGTCTGCCACGCATCCTCCACGGCGGGCTTGAAGGTGACCACCAGCACGCGCCGGGTGCCGAGCTTTCTGGCCAACTGGTAGGTGGTGAAGGTTTTGCCGAAGCGCATCTTCGCGTTCCACAGGAAGCGCGGGACGGTATTTTTGTTTTCGGCCCAGATCGAGTTGTAGTAGTCAAAGGTCTTGTCTACGGCATCACGCTGTTCCCGACGCATCGGGAATGTTTCATAGTGCGTTCCCGTGGACTTTTGGCCGGTGCGCAGCTCGGTGAGCACCGTCTTCACGTCTGTGACCGTGCAGCGCATCCACTCCAGTTCGACATTCTCGAAGCCCTTCCGGCCAAGTGCGGCGCGCACATCAAAATCGGTGAAGATGCTGCCGTCATGGCGCTCGGCCGACTCGTCCAGTTCAATCCTGTAGTTTTTGATGGCGGCAGTCCTGACCTGTTCGGCGACGCGCTGTTTCACGTCGCGTGTGGTCTGGCCCACCTTGAGGAGACCATTATGCGGCTGGTCATCAATGGAGTAGGCGTAGATGCGCGGCCGGGCCTCCGGCTTGGGCGCAAGGATTTCTTCGATGGTCTTAGTCATTCCTCAGAGGCTCCACTGAAGTTCCATCGGGCGGACGACCTTCTCGATAAACGCAATTTCACTGTCGGTGATGTCATACTTCGCGTAGAGATTCTCGTCCGTCCATCGCTTCGTCCACTCCTGTGTTGGTACAAATGTGTAGACCTTGCGCGTTGTGTCTTGTGATGGCTTGTGCAACAGAATCATAAAGCGAGTCAGCCTGCAAGTGAGGTATGACAAGACACTTTCGGCTTCGATCTTCGAGTTAAACGGACCGATATACATGTATGTCCACGATGAAATGCTGCCCGGTTCACCGATAAACGGTGTGCTGATGATGCGGTGCGGGTAGGTGTCTCTGTTACCCGTGCCCGGTGCGGCGCGGCCAATGAAGACCTTCCACTTATCGAAGACAGCTTGTTCTTTTAAAACCTTCGATCTCGCGATAAACCCAATGCCACCATTCCGATAGACCTTTAGATCGCCATCTTCCGACCTCTTCTCTTTCCCTCTGAAAGTGCTATCAAGGCCGAAAGCTCCGATTGAACTGACAAGTCGGTCGAACCGTTTGTTTTCAGGAAGTGAAAGTGATTTGGATTGCCCAGTCTCTACTGCCAATACCTTCTTGAGAATCGACAGGCCTTCATTGAAGCGGATGAAAACATCCGCACCCTTCTCAAGTAGCGGACGCGTGGCGGTGGAAACCGGCCAATCCTTGAAGTGCGTGGTGACACGACATTGACCCGGATTATCCCGTTCCCAGAGAAAGTAGCAAACACCGCCTTTCAAGCCAACACCAGGGAATACATCTGACGCTGTGAGATAGTCGTTGATTTCGCGCAAACGGTTGTCGGAGAGCATCCCCTCGCGAAATTCGTCAAGCCCCATCCCACCGGAAAACCAGCGAGCAGGAATAATCATCGACAGATAGCGCGATTCTAGTGCTTTAGCTTGTCGGACGAACTGGTGATAAATGGGCCGCGCTTGCTTGCCATGCCCATCAGTCTCCAACTGATACGGCGGATTGCCGATAATTACGTCAAACTGCATATCGCCTCCAAATAACTCGGCAAGCCGAGAGTTAATATTGTCTGTGTGAATGAACGCGTAGGCGTGGGTTTCGAGTTCTTCACCCCGGTCAAGGGTCTTTTGGCTTGC
>JBHHXS010000326.1:0-3679 GCA_046757145.1 Phycisphaerae bacterium
CCTGTGCACTGCCGAATGCGACCTGAAGGGCGGCGAAATCCGCCAAATCCACGCAGTGATCGCCATTGAGGTCAAAGCATCGGCAACTACTATCCGAATCCCCACAGTCGGGGCCATCAATGAAGAACGCCAAGTCTGCGAAATCATCGAGGTCCACAATCCCGTTGTTGTCGCAGTCGCCCGGGATAGCGCCACGCGCGACGCCGGAGATCGAGCCGCCCCCCAACGGGAGGTAGGCTGCGGCCATCTGGGCTCCCAGGCCGCTCCAGAACAATAGCAACAATACTGCGCTCGTGATCCGCATCATTCCCTCCTCGGTCTGGTGAGTTTCGGCTTACCCTATACGCGAGACGTAGCCCGACGAGATAGTCTATCATAACCAAGCAGCGCTATTCAACCCAAGTCCAGGCGGCATGATAATCAGAAGTAGGCTCACGGCGCCGAGCCTCTGCTGACCGACGATGCTCCCCGGGCTCTCTCCAGGTCCGACACCCCGGGTTAGCACTAGACGTCCCGCACTATGTCTATTCTGCCCCTCGCCCCGGTGTGGTCCGCCAGGTCTTCTCGCGTCACCGGTACATGACGTCGCCCGCAGGCGTGGGCATCCGTGCATTTCGACGACCGCCTGCTACCTTGACCAACTGGCTCACGGAGCTGTCATCGAAACGCTCCACCGTAGAACCTCGCCGAGTGATGAATGCCTTGTCTGCCTTCACTAGCGCGGTTCTCGCTTTCGCCCTACTGCCCAAACGCCCCGCAAAGCCGTCCAGCTATGAGGAACCGGTGGACAAAGGCTCAGACCTCCGAACACAGAAACGGGAGATGCTCCAGTGAAGCGATGCGCCGCCGAAGCTGGAGGTTAGCGCAAACTCTCGCGGTTCATATGCAAGCCCTGTGCCCCGCTGTTCACATGCTGTTCCGTTGGACACGCCCCGCGCCCCGCTGTTTACTCGCTGTTTGGTACGGCTGTTCCGCTTGAGCAACCTCCGTGTCAACTCAGCGGCCAACGTCCACCGCGCGCTTGAAGTAGGGCAGAGAACGTCGTGTTATAGGATGTCGACCAAGTCTGCGTGAAAGGGGGGCAGCTATGAACGTTAAGAGTCTTCGTCTTGTTGGCGCGATCCTGACGACGATTCCCACCTCGGCGGTCGGGTCAATTATCGACGACAAATCGCAGTTCGTCGGTGACTTTACGCTTATCGACTTCGAGACCGGAGGCGACGGGAGTCCGCTGATTCTGGAGGAGGGTGCATGGATCGAGCTCATGCCCGACGAGTATGCGCCACTCGGAGTCCCGATCACCGGATCGCTGAATTTCCTGCAAAATGAGCGCGCCTTCGTGGCAAACGACCGGAGCCCACAATCCGATGCTGCCCAAGCGATCGCCGGTTCTCCGCCAAACCTACTCGCACACGGAGGCGGTGACGGGTTTCTGCGTTTTGACTTCCTTCAGCCAGTTAACGCGGTGGGGATGGCCGCCGACAACCGAACGGACAGCGCTATCATGCGCATCGAGGTCTACGACAGCGCTGACGCCTTCATCGAGGCCGTGGATTTCGGCGATGAACTTGTCGATGGTACGATCTTTGGAAGCGATTTCGGTGAGCCATGGGACCTTGAGTACGGGTTCGTCGGTCTTTTTCAGCCCGTCGGTGGACATTCCCCACGCGGTCCTCTATCTGGAGCGCGGGAGCGTTGACGACCTGCACTTTGGCATAATCCCGGAGCCTGGAACGTTGCTTCTTTTACTAATCGGTGTCGGCTTTGGCAGGGGTGTGCGCCAGCACTGCATCCTCGGTGGGGCTCGCGGAACGATCTGTCTCTGTGGTTTGGCGCTGGTAGCATCGCGCGCGCCGGGCCGCGCGGACATTCCTGTCAGTGGTCATCAACCCACCATCGAAACGGGCCACTATTTCTCGGTGACGAGCGTGTGAAAAGCACAGGACTTCCGGTTACATTCTGTCGCCATCAGGCTGTTCCTCCGTGAACGATAAACTCGCCCTGAACACGACGTTCATCGCACGAAGGGCAGCCTTTCCCAGTGGCCTCGTGAGAAATGGCAGCTAGGGATGCTCGGCCACTGTGGCGTCGTAGCCGGCGGCGCTTGCGGCCTTGGAGACTTGTTCGTTGATGTTTGGGCCGTCGGCAGCGTACCGAACTACCGCTGTCTCGGTCGGGTAGTCAACATCAACGGACGCTACATTGGGGAGCTTGGCCAGCGCGGCACGCAGCCGGACTGCACATCCGTCACAGGTCATCCCTTCGATGTGGAACCTGGTCGTAGCAAGGCCGACATCCGGCGCGGGAGCACTCTCCCGTGTGGGCGCAGCGAACAGATGGCCTACATAGTTTGGGAAGAACACGAACGCACCGACCAAGCCCGTGCCTGTCCACAACATGATCCGGCTGAACGCGCGCGGCCTCCGTTCCGGGGCCGCACAGGCGGAGTCCGGGGCGCACGTCGCCCGACGGAAGTATACGGTGTAATAGCCGAAGGTCAGCATGACGACCGCACCGGCGATGAAGTACGGGCGGTACGCCTCAAAAAAGCCGGCCACCCCTACCGCCGACACCCCAAACGCAATCAGGAGCAACGGAAGCCAACAACAGGCGGACGAGAATAGCGCAGCCAGTACCGACCCGCCCGCCGCGACAACGCCAGCGCGACGACGCGTCACGCCAATGCCGAGAGTGCCAGGTTCCGCCGGGCAGCAATCGTCGCGTGCCTCAGCCGCAAGTCCGGTCTGTGGGGCATCGGAAGCGCAGCAATCGCGGTGGTCGCCGACCACGCGTCGTGCCGATGCATCCTCGCGGCCAGCAAGCTTGAACCCCCGCTGCACCACTTCCTGCACGCTTCCCAAACAGCAGCCGCCCATCGGGTTTGTGTATTCACAGCGGCAACCCGGCTCCTTCATTGCTGCCTTGATGCGGTCCAGCACCGTCGAACCGCCCGTCCGACGAATCTCGTCGTGGATTCCGTCGATGCTGTGGTCGAAGCAGTAGCACACCGGCCGAGGCGGTTCCGTCTCTTTCAAGCCGAACCGGACTGACAGATCTGATTTCACGAAAACCGCGGCATCGCCCGCGCCGAAGTAGACCGTCTCGCAATCCGGTGTGAGGCACACATGGTACGGCCCGTCCCCGATGTCCGCGCGGCGCTCCGGGCGCAGCAGGCTTTCGAGCGTCACACGTTTGACCTTGTGTCCCGGATGGTGGCATGAAGGGCAGCCTTGCATCTCAGATCACTCCGTTGGATGCCGGCCTTGTGTGACCCGCAAACAAGTTCAACCCTTCTTCGCGCAGCAGGGCGGCACGTTTGCCCGCTGCGCGTCGGTGGTCGTGCCGCTCTTGCGGACCGGGCAACGATCTTTGCATACCAGCTTTCCGGTCAACGGGCAGACGATCCTGCCCGGACAGTCGGGGCGGTTCTGATCGACAGTCGGACATTTATCCCGGCAGATAATCTCGCCCGTCTGCGGGCACGTGATCTTTCCGGGGCAGTCAAGGCGCTCGGTGCGCGACTGCGCCAGCACGATGCCCGCGACGGCAACCAGTCCCACGGTTGCTGCAGAAGCCAGCGTTAGAGTTCTGGACGTCCTCATCAGTTCGATCTCCGTTTTCCGAGTTTCCGTTTCAAGTCCGCCACCACGGCGCACCCTTTCTTCGATTTGCGGCAGCG
>JBHHXS010000327.1:0-3677 GCA_046757145.1 Phycisphaerae bacterium
GGTTCGTTACGGTCCGAAACGACAGCCTGCGGCAGGATTCGCCGGAGGCTGCTCCTCGGTGTGGCAATAGTGTCTCCATGGAGCGCACGTGTGCCGACTCCGAACGCCTCGCGCAGATCGGCAACAAGTACGTCGTCGCCCGGCTGATCGCCCGCTGCTTGTTTGCCCTGCCTCACGGGTACAAGACGCCCGCACGTGCGGCAGAACACCGATTCCTCAGATTCCGGCACTAAAGTATGGCTGTGGCAAGTTGGGCAGAGACTCTCGACCAAGGCACTCGCTCGTATTGCTCCATATTCACCAGTAATACAATAATAGTAGAGCTTCTTTCTGTGCCTCTGACAGTCCGGGGCGTAGCGTTTTGCGCCGCGCCCTATGCCTCCTCATCAAGCTCGATAGCCTCCAGTTTTTCTTTCAATCGTTTGATCACCCTGGACTTAGCCTGGTATACGCTTGCCTTGCTCAGGCCAAGCTTCTCAGCCGTCTCCTCCACGGACATTCCGCCGAGCGCGTGCGCCTGGAACGCCTGCAGAGTCTTCTCCTCGAACTCCCCAGCCACGGAGCGAAGCGCCCAGCGCAGGCGGTGCAGCCGCCATTCACGTTCCCAATGTCCATCGGTGCTGGCCTCGCGGAGCGCAGCAGCACAGTCCAAGGCTGCGGGGTCATACCCGGCATGCTCTCGCGCATGTTTGCTGCTATGTCGACCGAGAGCGTGCACCACCGCCGAACGCAAGTACCCGCGGAATCGTCCTCGCCGGGCGTCGTAGACGAAGCCATCCATGGCTTTGAACAAAGCCAGCTCGACCTCCTGTACGATGTCTTCGGCGTCTGCATGGGAGGCCCCGCGCCCGCGGGCATAGCGATATAGTAGCTCACCGTAGCGGTCGTGGAACTCGTCCCAGCTAAGTTCGTCTGACCGGTCGCGGAGGCGTATCAACAGTGTGAGATGCGTCGTGTCATCCGGCAGCATACACCAACATATTACCACAATGGTGGACGTTTTGCAGGATAATCCGTGCGGGGCGAGGCGGCCGTTGGGCCGCTTTGAGGCTCGCCAAGCGGGCGGCTTCTGCCGGTTCGACGTCCCCGCAGAGTGATGTGAGAACGAGGTTTACCGGTCGGGCCGGCCGGCTAACTGGGGAAAAAACCTGTCGCAGTGTCAAACGGTACCGTCGCGTGCCTACTACATGGTGGAAGGTGGTGCCGAGTGCGCTGTCTTCCGGCGCCGACAGACGCTCTGGCGTGTGCCGACGACGCTGACGACCGGAACCCGAGGGGGAGACGGACGGACGGACGCTAGTGCCGTCCTGATCCCCCTCGAACTGTCAGACCTACCTCCTCCCCCCGGAGGCGAGCGGGAGCGGCCGCGGGTTTGCGTAGCCATGGTCGCTTCCGTTCGCATCCGCTGTCGTCAAGCCTGCTTACAAAGTACAGTGCGAGGTTGCAGATTCCGGCGGTGTTCCCTGCGTTTCAGGTAGCGATATGGGTGCCGTGCGGGGAAAGACGCAGCTTGGCCTGGCACTCCCACGCTTGTTGGTTTTTCGTAGAGAGAGAGCATGTCGGGCGATCGTTTGTCTCGCCTGTGGCCGCGGCCGTCAGGTACCCATTCTCCGCAATGTCGAGTCATTGTGTTCTGCCGGCGTGCACGTCGTCCGTGTTTCAAGAGGTGTGCAGCGGCACGTGCTGCCCCTTGCCGCCCAATGAGCTGCTTGGCTCGAAATGCTTGCCGTCACGCTTACGCGGCGCGCCATGCCGTGCCGCGCCGTGTGACGCCGCGCCGTGCCGCACTGCGTCGCGCCCGCATTGCTGCGGCAGTCTGGTGAGGCCGGGGTAGCCAGGGTGGCGTCGACCCCACGTTCGCGTGATGCGAGCAAATCTGTGTGGCCGTATTTCACAAGGCATCCCGATAATCGTTGCGTGCGCCTTCGCGAATGGGGCGGAGCCGCGGGCTCGCGACAGGCTGCCTTAGGTCCGCTTGCTGTTGGGCTGCGGAGCATAACGCGATGAAGGGATCTCACGACGAGAATGGTCGGTTCCCGCCGTCATCCAGCGAGTAGCATGTTCCATGCAGGAGTGTCCAGAGGCAACAAGTTTTCGGCGTTACATGCGGGGCGGCCTCCCCGAAGACAGCGTCGACAGATTCGAGAGGCACATCCAGGAATGCGGTTCTTGTCTCTCTAGGCTGATCGCGCTGGGCCAGGTGGATTCGGCGCCCACGGTCCCGCAGTGTCACATCGTAGGGCAACTGGGCAGCGGGCGCTTCGGAGTGGTGTACAAGGCGTGGTGGCTTGGTGACACGCCCAGGCTTGTTGCGCTGAAGTGCTTGAGTTACTCGGGGGAGATTGAACGCGAGCGGTTTGATCGGGAGATCAAAGTTCTCAGACAAATCGACTCGCCACATATCGTCAAGTGCCTTGCCTCCGGAATCACGGGTGGAACACATTATTTCGTCATGGATCTCATTCGGGGGGAACACCTGGATGAGTATGTAGCAAACCGTGCAACGGATCTGGACCACAAGCTGGCGATCTTTCAACGCGTCTGCCTGGCGGTGGCTGAGGCACATGCCAAAGGCGTGATCCACCGCGATCTCAAGCCACGTAACATTCTTGTCGACGCAGCGGGGGAGCCGCACATCCTGGATTTCGGTATTTGCGCATTAGAGGCTGAGGATTGGAGCAGCTCAGCGTGTCATACGATCACACGGTTCGGCGACATCATCGGGACGCTGAAGTACATGTCGCCGGAGCAGGCGTGGGGGGGCGTGAGCGGGCCTATCGACGAACGCAGTGATATCTGGGCGCTTGGCATCATGCTGCATGAGATCGTGACCGATGGGGGTTATCCCTATTCTCTAACAGCGACGGCGGAGAGACCCGCTCACGAAGCTCTGCTGGAGCGCATCCGGAAGGAGATGCCGACTCTGCCACGCCTGGGGTTTGTCGACCGCGGGCGACAGCTCGAGATCTTGCTGGAGCGATGCCTGTCGTGGGAGCCGGAGAAGCGTCTCAACTCCGCCCAACAACTGGCCGAGGACATCGGTCGCTATCGTGCAAGGCAGCGTATCACGACGAAACCGTTCTCGGCACCGCACCGGATTCACCGATTGGCCATCGGTGTGGCGGCCCGCTCGCGCTGGGCGATTCAGCTAGCGTTGGTGGCGACGGTGGCGGTTGTACTCTGGGCAGCGGCATACTTCTTCGACATTCGTTGGGGAGTAGATGGTGCCGTGCATGCGGGGAGAGCGTCGGCTGCTTGGACGGCGCCACCGTCTTTTGGTGGCAGTGCCGCGAGGATGGTCATAGCGGGTGTGTCGGACTCGACGGCAAGTTCGGTTGTGGCGTTCGCCCGTGCTAAGGGAATCCCCGGCGTCAACCACGAAGTTACGAGCTGGCGCGCGGTTCATGGTTGTCTGATGCGGCGCCTGGCGGGCGTGAAACCAGCGGTCGTGGTGTGGGACTATTTTTTCGAGGTGCCCAGGCCTGGGGATGCGGGCTTCGTCGCTGGATTGGAGGCGCTAGACGAGGCTGGGGTTCCCGTCGTTCTCGCGGCGCGCACTTACAGAGCTGATGGGACGCCCAAGCTCAGCGAAACTCTCACCACGATGCCGCGCCGCCGTGTTCGCCACGGCTCGATCTTCGCTAGGGACATGGTGGACAGGGAAGGGCAGTTTGTCA
>JBHHXS010000328.1:0-3674 GCA_046757145.1 Phycisphaerae bacterium
CTCGACGACGTCGTCGCCGCGTTCAACCACGGTGCTCCGGCCTATGCGGATGTACTAGACCAGCTCGAGGCCGACGAGGTGACGGTCGTTCCCTTCATGACTAGCGCGGGCTACTTCAGCGATGTTGTGCTGCCGCGCGAGTTGGCAAAAAACAAGCGGTATACACGCCTGGCGCTTAACATGACGGCTCCAATTGGCACACACCCTGTGATTGCCGATATCGTCGCACAGCGCGTGAACGCCCTGCAGCGCACCTACGACCTTGACCAAGCTCGGACGTCGCTGGCGGTTGTCGGCCACGGAACGGAGCGCTACGAACGCAGTCGATCGGCCAGCATAACGCTTGCACGCCGCATGCGTGAATTCGGGGTCGCCCGCGAGGCAGTCGTCGCGTTCCTTGACGAGGAGCCCCACGTGGAGACTATCCTCCAGCTGGCGCACTACCCCTGCGTTATCGTTGTCCCGTTTCTTATTGGGGCGGGCTTGCATGCTGCCACTGACATTCCCGCCAGGATTGGTATACACGCGCGGGGGGTACCGCAACCTCCGGTTCGTGCCCAGGTCGCCAGCCGTATCGTCATCTGTGACGCGGCCATTGGTACACTGCCGGCGATCCTGCAGGCGGTCGACGCAGTGGTCAGGGAATCGCGATGAACGCCGTTCACGGGACAGTGTATTTGGTCGGTGCAGGTCCCGGTGACCCGGGATTGCTGACAGTGCGCGGACGCGACCTGCTGCGTCAAGCGGACGTTGTCGTTCATGATCGGCTCCTCGGGTTAGAGATGTTGGCAGAGGTCCCCCGCGGCGCGGAAATCATCCACGTGGGGAAGGAGCCCGGTTGCCACACGGCCCCCCAGGGGGAAATCAACGCCCTGCTGATTGATCGTGCCCGTCGGGGATCACGCGTGGTACGCCTCAAAGGTGGCGATCCCTTCGTGTTCGGCCGCGGTTTTGAGGAGGTCAGCGCCTGCCGCGCAGCTGGAATTGAATGCGTCGTCGTGCCCGGCGTTACCAGCGCCGTCGCCGCGCCTGCTGCAGCCGGCATCCCGATCACCGATCGCCTGCATGTACGTTCGGTCGCCATCATAACGGCGCGCACGGCGCGCGACTGCCCCGACCCGCCGCTCAACTACAAGGCCCTGGCTGCCATGGATACCGTGGTCGTTTTGATGGGGCGTGCCAAACTCCAGGAGGTCACGCGCTCCCTTATCGCAGCGGGACGCGATCCAGCGACGCCCGCGGCCTGCATCGAATGGGCCACGACTCCCCGGCAACGTGTTACACTGGCGCCTTTGAGCACGCTGGCACAGAGCGCTGACAGGGACGGACTGCGGGCGCCAGTCGTCACCGTGATCGGAGACGTAGCGGCACACGCGAACGATCCGCCCACACGGTCTGCGCGGAAGCAGTGAAAGTTCGTGATCTACGCGCATCCCGGCTATACGGTGTACCACTGCTTCACACAGCGCCGCTGAATGTGTCGCGCCCTGAGCGCCTGCCGGAGCACGTCTGCCAACGATCGCCGTGACAGCGGCATGGGGCAGTCGTCCAGCGGGGCGATCGCCGAATGGGCGAAGCGTGGCCTGTCGGTAACTTATTCACACTACGGCTGTAGCCTCTAGAGTAGGCACCACGCCGATGCGCTGACGCATGCGCTGCGTTTCCGGCCGTGGCGACAAACGGGCCAGAGACGACCGGCAAGGCCCGCATCTGCATTGGCTGGGCCGTCGGCACGGAGAACGTCGCACGTTCATGTCACCCTGATCGGGCGGATCGGCTTACGGCTTCGCATGGGGCCGCCGTGCGGCGGGCTACCCGGCGTGTGGGTCTTGTCCCCGCCCATCGCGGCTGAGGGCTGGTACACCCGCGGCCTATAAGGCATTGGAGGATGTCCCGCAGTGTGCAGCCCCCGTTCGTGCCGGCTTGCCCGAGGGAGCGAAAAAGAGAGAGAGCACGCCAGGCAGTCGAACGGCAGAGGCTATAGACACGGCCCGGAAGTTGCCCTATAATGGGCGAACCGCAGCCGGGAGCGTTGCGGGCAGCGCGTTGGCGACCAGTGTGAGGTCGTTCGTCGTGATTATGGGGCGTGGCTGTTCGGCCACAACGCGGCGAGGTGGCCTTCGGTCGCCACGGGGTTTTTGTGGGGGTTCCTCCCAGTTGGTGTGTTGAGACTCACTGTGTCAGCGGGGGTCGGGTGCAACTTGGCGTTGCGTGCCTGAGCCCGGTAAGGCGGTGTGTGTACACATCGTACTAGTATCGTGTGTCTCACTACGTTTCGTCGATCTCACCAACTAGGTTGAATCGTTGAACTAGGCGGAGTAAAGTGTTAGGATTGCATCTGTCGTACCCACTAGTCATTGCCTCCATGAACGGCAAACTGAATAAAAGGGGAGAAGGGATGAAGATTGGGCTTACGCAGTTTGGGCTTGTCGCCGGGGCTTTCGCCCTGCTCGCCGGTGGGACCATGGCTTCTACGCCGACGTTCGAGTTCAAATTAGCTGGAATCAAGAAAGTCGGACAGAACGCGGTGATGTTCCGAGATATCACTTGCGACCCGGCTTTCGACGAGTGCGAGACACTCGCAGGTCCGGGGAGCAAATGCGTGGCGACGGAGGTGTTGTTCTCGACCTTCTTCCAGAATCGTTGCAGCCCGTTGGACCAGGTGGTTGAAATGCGCTGCGTCGGTGGCTCTTCGCCGGGGGCTTCGTGCACCGTTGACACCAACTGTGGTGTGGGCGGTACCTGCAGACGACTTGCGGTTTCTCCGCTGCGTTGCGATGGCGGTCCCACTCCGGGCGCGACATGCAACGTCGACGCGGACTGCGGCGCGGGAGGCGTGTGTAAAAGGAAGTCCGCGATCCCGCTGCTGTGCGACGGGGGACCCACGCCTGGGGCGACCTGTGCGGTCGACGCGGACTGCGGCGCCGGCGGCACGTGCGCGAGGAGCTTCGTGGAGCCGGGCGATCAGATCATCCTTGAGGCCTTCCTTAGCGGTTGGGACAACGACTTGAACAACGGTATATGCAACGGCGTCAACAACCCCAATCCGTGCGAGATTGGCGGCGCTCCCTGCCCGGGAAGGCACTGCGAGAACGACTTCTCGGTTTGTACGACAGATTCTCAGTGCACCAGCGGCCAGCGCTGTGTCAGGGACGAATGTGTGACCAACCCGTTGCTCGGTGGATGCCAGTGGACGGTCGACTCCAGCACGTACGTGAGTCTTACGAACCCGAATCCGAATGCGGCGATGGTACCGGTATCGCTCCCGTGTACTAGCGACGCAGACTGCAGGCACGGGCTTACGAGCGGTCAGTGCACGTGTGGCCTGGCGGTGTGTGATCCCACGCTAGAGCGATGCTCTGCCGCTGCCGGTGCATATATCGACCGGACGCGGGCTGACTTCCTGTATAAGGATCTCCCCGGGGCGTCATATGAGGTGAGTGTGAGTACCGCTCTTTTCCCTCCGGATTACGTCTACGCCATGTCGGCACTTAGTGGCCTTGTCGATGAGCAGAGGCAGGAGTACGTGGGTGCCCTTTGGCTGCAGGTGACCAACCAAGCTGCCGGGACGTATGAGCTGGGCTTCCTCACGGGACCAGGCCAAACTATAGTCACCAACGAACGCGCACAGCTTTTTCCTGCCGTGGATGTCACAGGTCTGAGGATCGAGATCT
>JBHHXS010000329.1:0-3663 GCA_046757145.1 Phycisphaerae bacterium
GGACATTCCGGCGAGTCTTCAGGAACACATCGGCGCCTGGATGTTCGGTTGCGACGTGTGTCAGGAAGTGTGTCCGTACAATCGGCGGGCACCACTCTCGCGCGAGCCGGGCTTCGCGGTGCGCCCGCCGGCGCCAGATCCCGTCGTCGACGATATCCTCGCGTGGACGCCCCACGACTACCGCTCGAATCTGCGAGGCAGCGCCATGCAACGTGCCCGCCTCGACATGCTTCAGCGCAACGCCAGGATAGTCAGGCGTAACGTGAAGCGCGCAGCGGATCCAGGGGACACCGTGCCGCGCGGGCTTTGATCCCCATGCCCTGAAGCCGCAGCGGCTCACAGAGCGCTGACGGACGGCGCTATACACCGTCAAACCCGGAACCGATGCCCGGCGCTCGCTTCGGTCGAAGCAGCCAGTGCAGCTCCTCAGCTCGCAGCAGATGGGCGGCGGCGGCGTACACCGTCAGGCCGAGGGCAACGAGGAGGACCAACCTCAGGGCGGGCGTGGAGGCGACAACGGCAGGTAGGATATGCGGCGAACCGAGAGTGATCAAGGCGAGGGTCATAATCGTAGTGGCCAGCAGCGTTCTGGAGACCGAGGCGCGCATGGGCTGGCGGGTAAGAGGCGGCAGGACGGCGCGGAGACGGCGGTACAACCACACAGCCTGTGCGATGGCGCACACCGCGGTCGCCAACGCCAGGCCACGTTCTTCCAGCGGGAACACGAGCGCGAGATTGATTACGAAGTTGACCGAGACCATGACCATGGCGATGCGCGCCGGTGTGCGCCCGTCCTGCAGGGCATAAAAGGCGCGTGCCAGAACATGCTGCGCGAAGTAGGCCCAAAGGCCTATGCAGTAAAACACGAGTGTCCCCGCAATGCGTTGAGTCGCTCGGGCATCGGATACTCCGTGCTCGAACAGCGTGGCCACGAGCGGTTCAGCTACGATCACCAGTCCGACACTTGCCGGCAGGGCTATGAACAGCGCAAGTCTAAGCCCGGCGCTCACGGTGGCAGCCATTCCCGGCGTATCTGCTGACGCCGCTCGTTGAGAGAGAATAGGGAAGATGGCGGTGGCGAGCGATATTCCGAAGACGCCAAGCGGTAGTTGATACAGGTACTGCGCATATCCGAGTACGGCAGGGCCCACGCGGACCCCATCTTCCGTGATGAACAAATAGGCGATGAGGTAATCAACAAGAGTGTTGAGCTGCACGGCGGAGAGGCCCAGCACCATCGGAGCCATCTGTGCTGCCACAACGCGTATCTGTGGGTCGCGCCAACTGCCCCCCAGGATGGGGAAGAAGGAGACCGCCCGGAGGACCACGCCTGCTAGAAGAAGCTGCCCCACCCCAGCCACCAGAACGCTGCCGCACACCGCATACATCAGGCTCATCCCGGTGAGGCCCACCCACACTGCGCCGCCGACGGTACCGGCTATTACAGCGGCGTTGAGTATGACCGGCGCCGTTGCGGGGGCGGCGAAATGGCCCCGGGCGTTCAGCACGCCTCCCGCCACTGCCACCGTGCAGATCAAAACCATGTACGGGATGAGCAGTGCGGACAATTCAAGCGCTGGATCGTCGTTCAGCGTCCTCCACACGGCGATGACGATCTCCGCCGCCACCACGCCGACCCCGAGCACCGCTACCTGCAGGGTCAACAGCGTGCCGAAGAACCGCCTCGACTCCTCCTCTCCTTTCTCCCGGAGTGACCTGGTAACGGCGGGTATCATCGCGCTCGAGAGCGCTCCCTCCCCGAATAGACGCCGGGCAAGGTTGGGCGCCATGAACGCGATACGAAATGCCGATAGAAGCTGCGAAGTTCCAAAGAAGTGGCTGAACACCGATTCGCGCACCAAGCCAAGGACCCGCGAGCACATCGTGAGGGAAGCGACCAACCTGGCGGAGGCGACGAAACGGCCGGGATTCGGCATCGCCGGTACGATATCGTGTGTCGTCACCGACCGCAAGGAGAAGGAGGACAAGAAGGCACAAGATTCGCGCCGACTGCGCAGCTTTCCGGATAAGCACCGTGCCAGCTCGCGGTCCACGCGCCCTTTGGGCTCGCACCGACTCGAATCTCCGATTTTGTAGCTTGACAAGCGGCAGACGGATCGCCACACATATGGTCCGACGTCGGGATCTGTGTGTTCTTAAAGGAATGGAGGCATCCCTGATGGCCCATATAGTAGCCGAGCCATGCATAAACTGTAAGTACACCGATTGCGTGGCGGTCTGCCCCGTTGACTGCTTCCACGAGGGGGTCAACTTCCTCGTGATCGACCCGGAGACGTGCATCGACTGCGGTCTTTGCCCCCCGGAGTGCCCTACGACGGCGATCTTCGCCGAGGAGGACTTGCCCGACAAGTGGAGCGCGTATGTCGAAATCAACGCGAAATACGCGTGCGATTGGCCGGTCATTGACTCGCAGAAGGAGCCCCTGCCGGGTGCTGACGAAGCAGCCAAAGAGGACGAAAAGAGAAGTGAGCTTAATCCGGAGGCATTCTCCGGCTAGTGATCCACCGCGCGTGGCTTGGTGCGTGACAGAATCGGCGGGGCGCGGTCCGAGCCCGGAGCGCGAGCGACGGGTACATCATCATGACGCCTACGAACCCAAGTCATTCCGAATCCACGTGGTTGGGTGCTCTCGCACGTACCCCGCGCCGGTGCTTGGGGCTCGGATCCTAGACCACCGTCGCCAGGCAACCCTGGGCGACGCCGCCTGAACTGTCACGCCCCCCGCGTGGCTTGGTGCAAGGTGCGGCCCTTGACGCCGACAGGCACGTAAGATAAGAGACAGGTTACCGGTTGGACGACGGTCAGTGCGGTCCGGCAACAGTCGGACGCACCTGGCAGCGCGTATAGCCGGTGCCCCGTGCCAAACGAGGGGCCGTAGCTCAATTGGTTAGAGTACCGGACTGTCGATCCGGTGGTTGCGGGTTCGAATCCCGTCGGCCTCGTTCAAGCAAGCCCTGATTCCTGGGCATGCGCGTGTTCGATGTAACGCCCGCTTCCGGAGAGACATATCATGCTGCGAAACATGCTACGTTTGCTGACATTGACCACACTCATCGCCTTGGCCGGCTGCCAGGAACCGCAAGGCGGCATCCACGCATGCTTCATATTCGGGGTGTGTTTCTAGCCAGTCGTGGCGCCGCATCGTAAAACCGTCGAGCCTTACCTGGAACACCTGTTTTTTGTCCGCGCCGGTAAACAGATACCCGATGTGTTTAGAGCTTGCTGCGGCGGCAACTTCGCCCCCGACATGCATTTGGCCAACCACCAGATTGCGGTTCTTCTTGTCCGGATAGGCCGCCTCCTCACGGGCATGAATGGTGTCGAGATTGGCGACCGTAACCTGTTTGGGCAACTCGACTCGTAGATCAATGATAGCCTCCGTGATCGGGGCATTCGGATAGTGTCGCCGCCCAGAGAGCGCCATATCTTAACCTCCCGCTGCCATGATCTCAATGTTCTTCGATTATAGGCGTAATCGGACCAAGGACCGGAGGCACGCCGCCCGTACGCACGAGGCGGAGTCTCTTCGTCTGCGTACCCGCATCCGGCGCGCCCGCTCGGGGGATTCGAGGATCTGTTGAATAGAGCTCTTGCGGAGGGTCATCATAGTGTTGGTTGACTCGTCCTCCTTGAGGACCACCT
>JBHHXS010000330.1:0-3657 GCA_046757145.1 Phycisphaerae bacterium
GAAATCGCGCCGTCAACAAGCAGACTCCGCAAGGCGCCTGCAGGAAGCAGCGACGTCACCCACCCGCTGAAGACCGCTACTCCCTCGTCTATACCGTTCATGAGCGGGTCGGCCCAGGCGTAAATGGACTGGAAACACGCCCCCATCAGTACAAGCAGGATCAGCAGCCCGACCACCCGGTGCGTCAGAATCTTGTCACACAGTTCGGACCGGGAGACTCTCTGCACGCCGGTGCGTGTGACCGCGGTGTGGAGAATGTCGGATATCCATCTGTAGCGGACCCGTGCCTCCACCTCCACGATCGATTCGCCCGCAGCTCGAATCCGCTCGCGGCACCCGGCGACGTCAGCGGCGAATTCCACTCCGCACTGCTCGGTCAGCGTCGTCTCGTGGTACCCGCCGGGATCGAGCAACGCCTGCAAAAGCGCTACGTTGGACGCGTGGGTCGCACCGCCACTCAGCCGGGCTACAGAACGAGCGAGCACCGCCAGCTCTCGCTGAACGCACTCGGGGAACTCCGGCAGACGATGAGCCGGCGGGGTACCCAGCGCAGCTATGATCGCATTGCGCAGCCGATCCACACCAAACAGCTTCGTCGCGACGACCGGAACGACCTGGACCCCAAACCCACGCCCGATCGCTTCGCTGTCGATCCGCAGACCGCTCGCCTCTGCTACATCCATCATATTCAACGCGATCACCGTCGGCGTCGCGATGTCCAGGACCTGACTGGCGAAGAACAAGTTGCGTGCTAAATGGGCGGCATCAACAACTACGACGATCACGTCGGGCAGGCGGGCTCGCCCTTGGTGCCCGGCAAGCACGTCAAGCACAACGGCTTCGTCCACGGATCGGGCAGCCAAACTGTACGCACCGGGAAGATCCACAAGCTCGATTCGCCGCCCGCCAGTGTCGCCACGCAGAAGCCCCGTCTTCTTCTCGACGGTGACCCCCGGGTAGTTACCCACACGCTGCCTGAACCCGGTCAGAGCGTTGAACAGTGTCGATTTACCGGTGTTGGGATTGCCGACGACGGCTACAAAGGCCTCGTCACGCATCGCGTGCATGGGCACAGTCGCGGACTCATCTATCTCGTTCTTGGGGTGCCTCATAGCGTACGAACAGCGGACCCGAGGGCCACACCGAGCTCAAAATGCAAGAGCAAGTCGAGGTGTATCAACGCCGCATACCCGCCGATCACTCGCTTGATGCCGATTGTCGCGCAGTTCAGCGATCCCGGGCTGCGCCGGCCGCCAGTCGCCCTACGCCTGGTGCACTGCGCACGCGTCGTCACACCGGAGCGAGCTCGATAGCCTGCTGGTGGTAGCTACCGAGCCCCACGCACCTGCCATCTATGCGCACAATGCACGGCGAACCGGGGCGCACCATGACAACCTGAGCGCCGGGTATGAAGCCAAGGTCAGCAAGACGCTTGGACGCCAATTGCGTGTCCTTCACCCGCGCTATCGTCCCACAATCGCCTACACCAAGGCTCAGAAGCCCGCCGTCTCGCATCGTAGTCCAGACCACATTCCTATGTCATACGGGTGAAACATCGGCGCGTCGGCCTACATCACTGTGCACGATCCAGTACTCTGGACCCAATCCCCGAGCGCAAGGGCAGGATTCACATGCCGGTCGCTTCCCCTCCCGGCTCGGAAGGATGGCACGTAGTCCCGCACGGTCGTTTAGACACACCACCCGGATAAACAACCGCTGCTCACGCCGGAATCTTCAGCCTGCGCCAAACGCGTCCAGCGCTACCCCCTAGCACTACCCGTGCCACCTATCTCTGAAGGCAGAGAGTGTCGCTGAAACGCTGCGCGCTACCCCACCAAATCTGGTGCGGATTGAATATCACGTAAGTGTAGTATAGGTGGCCGACGCCGCCGGTCCAAGGTATCGGTAGGATTGTCGGCAGTGGGTTTGGGTAGCGATGGGTTTGGCGCATGGAGCTTCAGCATGCCCGACGCGCTGTGCTACCTAAGCACACCCTCGTCAGGCGCCCTGACTGCGATCGACGAGCGACGTCGGGAGCTGGATCGTACACGTGGCCGCAATGCGCTTACGTCCGGGCGCCTCACTCCGTGCCGGCTCCACACGCAAAGCGTTGCCGGAAGTCCGCAGCCGATAACCGTATCGGTAAACACGATACGGAAGCGGTCAATATAGGCGTGCGTCCGTGAACCCGCAGACTGGCAGCCTAGTTCTCGGTGTCGGGTGGCGTAAGCGCGTCCACTATGAGCTGCACGGTGTCAGGACCGGTAAGTGTCTGGCTTATAAAGGCCTTGGATCCGTTCACTACCGCCTCTTTTACCCGCGTTTGGCAGCCGCCTAGCAGCGTTCCCCCGCTGCTTAACACCGCAAGCGAAACGGTGAAACGCCGCACCCAGTTCGTCCTTCGCTGCACGCACATGGTTGTCATTCCAGGCAAATGCGCGATAACGGTTGGAGGATATCGGCACCTGCAAAAAGCGCAGAGCTGCGCGCTCGTCTAATCATCCCCTCGTGCCTGCGACGCGAGGAAGTCGGCAAGATTGATGAACGTGTCGGGCCCCGTAAAGGTCTCGGGCTGATTGGTGTCCTCCAGCACAAGGGACTGGAGTTGCACGGTTCCCCCTACGATCCCGCCACGAACGAATGCGTGGAATATGATCGTGTCCCCGCAGTCGAAGTTCCCCTCCTCACGCACAAGAGGGTTTAGCCCAGCAGCCGACACCCCCGTACCCTGGGTCCCTCCGCCACCCTGGCCGCCAATGAACAGTGCTGCATCCGTCTCGAGCAAGTTCTCGCCCAGACCCACCACGTTGACCGGCGACGGTGAACACGGAAACAGGACGCCGAGGTCGTTGGCGGGGGCAACCGCAGCGGTGTTCAGCCGGACCGTTTCCCGTTTTGTCTCGGTGACGGGCTCGCCGGCGTCATTAAACAACGGGTTACCAGCATCATCCAGAACCAGCTCCTCGCGCTCAACGGTTATGATGAACTCGGCTGTGTCTCCTGTCTCGTTCAAAGCCCGCACAAGCACAAAGGCAGCGCCGGGACCAGGCGTAAGCGGGAATTGCCCACCGATGAACGAGTTGACGAAGGATGGGTTTAAGAGGGAGACCTGCCCCTGGCACCCGTATAACAGCGGGATCAAGACCGCCGATGCCGCCAGCAGAAAAATCCTAGCTTGCTTGTGCTCTGCCATACGTCGCTCCGTCTGGGGTGCGATCGAGCGTTCGTTGCTCAGCCCTACGGGATGTCGCGCCTTACGACTTCGAACTCATAGCGCCCGCCGATGCCAGCAACGGTTTGCAGGTCGGTCACGTCGTAGCTCGGCTGCCCTTGGCCCTCGGGCAGGAACGGCACAGCCAGCACGCCGTCCATAACAAATGCCACGACAGTACCACAAACCGGGTTGACGACGGCAGACGGTGTCTCACGAATGTCCATGTTCCTACGCAGCAGAACATTGTTGTCGTCATCCACGTCGTCGGTCTGTAGCGCGCGGAACTGAGGGGCAAAGCGCTGACTCTCGACGAACTCGATGGTCGTCTGCCCACTGGCTGCAGTGATCTCTCGCTGGGTGAACTCCACCAGTTCGACGGGAATGAACACCTCCACCGGCGTCCCCGGGAGTATCTCGATACGTGCAATTCCCGTATCGCACAC